>NZ_CDWRCK010000174.1:0-6034 GCF_977927595.1 Frankia sp. CcWB3 | reverse complement strand
ATAGCCTACGCAGTACTGTGGCAGCGGCTACACCCACACCTGCGGTTGAACCGTTCGGAACTGGCATTCATCGACGAGAGTTCCATTCTCGCGGATATCGCCGACACGATGACCGGAATTCCGGTTTTCGGTACGGCCCGCGGCCTTGTCAAGCTGTTGGAGCGCGGCGGCTCCGACGTACGCCGCCGCCTGCGGGTGCGGCGCGATCCCACCCTGGCGACGCTCGACGACCTGCCGAACAGTGAGCTCGCCGACGCCGTCACGTTTCTGTTCGCTGAAGACCTTCGGGCCGCCAGCCAGGACAGACAGTATGTGATCATCATTGACAGCCACGAGGCCCTGGTACCGAGCCCGGTACGCACCGGACGGGCGCAACTCGCGGATGCCTGGCTACGTGATCTCGTGGCACAGCTCGACCGTGGCCTGGTGGTCATCGCCAGCCGGGAACCGTTGCGGTGGGAACTGACGGATCCCGAATGGGACGGCCTCATCAAGATGTGCGACATCGGCGGCCTGCCCATGGAAGCCCGGCTAGAACTCCTCGACACCGGCGGGATCACCGATCCGTTCCAGCGCCAGATAATTGCGGACGCCAGCGCAGGTCTCCCATTCTATCTGAACCTGGCGGTGGACACGCACCTACAGACCGGTGGGCGGGTCAGCGGCGCCCTCGTGTCCCAACAGGAGCTCTTGGCACGCTTCCTTCAGCATGTCGCCCCGGAAGAAATTCGATCGCTGGAGGTCCTGAGCCCGGCACGAATCTTCGACTATGATATTTTCCGGATGCTGACGGCCACATTCCATCTCCCGGGGCATCGCATCGCCTGGGAATCCCTCACCGCATATTCGTTCGTCTACCCGGCAAACACCGCGCTGCGGTTTCATCCGCTCATGGCCGCCGCTCTGCGGGAACGGCTTTCTCCGGGCACTACCACCGACATCCACGCCCTGCTACAGGGACTGTGGGAGAACCGGGCCGACCAGGCGACCGGCCGGGACAGTGGCACTCATGCCGCCCGCGCCCTGCGAGAGGCCGCCTATCACGCCCTCCAGGGTCGGCAGATCAGCGGCGACAGCATCCTCGGCTATGCCGACCGCGCGGTTCGCCGTGGGGGACACAGCGCCGCCCAAGGCATCACCGAGGACCTGCGCGCCCGGCTCAACGACCAGCCCGACCACGACAACTTGCCCGAAGCCCTGCGGTGCCTGCAGGCTGAGGCAGCGATTCGCCTCGGCGACGCGGCCACGGTCACGGCGCTGGTTCCCGAACCGGTCACCGCTCTGGCCATCGACACAATGGTCGGCGCGCGGCTCGCCGTGGCCGCCGGACATGGGCGGCGCATCGCCGGTGAGACCCGGGCCGCGCTCGGCGCCTACACCCAGGTCTGGGACCGTGCCACGGGGGCATCCCGGCTGACCGCGGGCCTGTGGGCCGCCGACCTTCACATGGCCCAGGGCCGGTTCCAAGACGCGGAAGTACTCGCCACCGACCTGGGTGCGTCCGCTCCGGGGCAGGACGCCGAGTTCCACGGAGACGTGGCCCGGATGCGTCACCTCGCTCACCGGTTCGCGTTCGAGTTCGACGCCGCCGCCCGCTATCTCGACGAGGCCGCCGCCCACTACGCCGCGGCCGACAGCGTCCTCGGGTTGGCCAACATCCAGACCAACCGGGCCGAACTCCTCGCCTACACCCACCCTGCCGAGGCAATCGTCGAGGCAGGCCAGGCGATCGAGATCCAACGCGAGATCGGCGCCCATCACGAGCTCGGCAAGGCGTATACCGCTCTCGCTGTCGGGCAGCTCCGATGCGGTCAACTCGACGAGGCCGAGACCTCCCTACGGTCCGCGTGCGCCGCCCTCGACGGAGTCGGGTATCGCTCCGGTCGAGCCCGCGCCGAGTTCTACCGCGCCTTGGTCCATGCTCGCCGGGGTCAGCTCGACGAAACGGTTTCCTCGCTCCAGTGGACAGTCCGCGAGCTGGAAGCAGCCGACGTCTACCCGACGATCATCCTCTGCTCGGCGCACGCACTGTCCATCCTCGGCATCGATGACGAGCAGGTGACCGCCGCCGCGAGCCGGGCACGGGCAGGAATCCAGCCGTTCGGCACGCTTACCGATCTTGACGCCCGCATTGAGGACTTCGTCGCCGACCTGCTCGACGGGCACACGTGGCGGCCCGACGAGCTGTACCGGCAGGCGGTCGGGCGCCCCGATGCCGCGTCGGGTTTCTACAACCACAACATCCGGATGGGCACGCCGACCGGAGACGTGATTGTCCGTATCCCGATTCCGGGCAGCGACATCATGGACCTGATGATCTGGCCGGAAGGGGATGTGCTGCGCGCCATCCGCGGGACCGTGACCCACGCGCCCCGTCTGCTCTACGGGGACGTAATGAAGTAACAAATACGTGATCGAGAGCATCATCGCAGGTCACAGGCCTGTGGAGGGTTCGAAACGCGCAAGTTATTTCATTTCGACTCCTACGCCCGCATGCAGCCCCGCTACCAGATCGTGGAATTCCTTCCCGGTCAGCTCCTCGATAACACCGCACCACGCGGCACCCGCGTTCCCGACCACGTCATCGGCGACGTCGTGGAGCTCTTCGGGCAGCTCGGCCTCATCCCGCGCGAACGCCTGCCGCAATCGCCGCCAGGCTGGCCGGCGGACGGGCGGACCGCCGACTTCGCCCGCAGCCTGTCCGCTGTCACCGCAGGCGTGCATTCCCGGTTCCTCCCCGACTTCGGCGATCTGTACGCCGAGTTCGGCATCCCCATCGACGCGCTCACCGAGATCAACAGTCGATGGACGACGCTGCACCCGCGGCCTTTCCGCCTCCTCCACACCGACATCCACCGCAAGAACATCATCATCTCGGATGGCCAAGCCTACTTCCTCGACTGGGAACTCGCCCTGTGGGGCGATCCGGTCTATGATCTTGCGGTCCACCTGCACAAGATGAGCTACCAGCCCGACGAGTCAGCCGCACTCATCCATGGGTGGACCTCCGTTGTCAACGGTCCGGCCGCCGAGGGATGGCAGTCAGACCTCGACACCTACCTCTCCCACGAACGGGTGCAGTCCGCCATCGTCGACACCGTCCGCTACACGAAAATCATCACCGAGGGAAACCTCACCCGCGATGACACACATGCATTCATCGACAAGCTCGTCGGGAAACTCGCCGCCGCGCATGCCGTACTCAGCAACCGAGTGACCATCGACCACGAGGCCGCCGCAGCCCTCATACAGCAGTGGGCCGGCAGACGCCGATAGCCAGCCCAGCGAGAACGGCCAGGTGTCCGCGCGGCTCGACATCAGTGGAGTCCACGGACGTGCCGTACGGGGAGTAAGGGATGGCCTGCGACGATGCATGATCGCGTGGCGGCCGAGTTTTGGGGAGCCAGTCACGGTTCAGGAACCGCAGACCGTACTCAGCTCCCCCAAATTCGCATGCCTGCATGCCTGCCGACCGCCCTTCATCTCGACTTTCTCCCCGACGGCGGCGTGTTCCTCTGCGCCGACTGCGAAACCCCGTTCGGCGCGCACGTCGTCCCGGTGTCTCTCTACGGCTGGGTTTCCCGCCGGTCGGCGCGGAACTGGTCGATGACCACGGTGAACTGGCCGTTGACCGTGACGTCGGTGATGCCGGAGAACAAGGCACCGGTTCCTGGCAGCGCCACGACCGTACGGACACAGACGACGAACGACGCGCCTGGCTCCAGGGTTGCCGCGCCGTCCCCGGGATCCCCCGCACCACAGTCGGCGCCCTCGGGAGCAAATCGGACCTGTGGCGCGCCGGGGACGCCCTGGTCGGCGAGGGCGAGCTGCGCGGCGAGCCGTGCCCGGTCCATGCCCTGCGTCTCGCTGCCCGCGGTGGCGAACGCCCGCCCGGCCTCCCGGGCGGCCTGGGTCACCCCGAACGCCGCGCGCTGCACCGCGAAGACGCACAGGAACAGGTAGACGAACGGAACGAGCAGCACGACGGACAATCCAACGAATTCGATCATCGCCGAACCGTCGTCGGCCCCGGTCGCCGGGCCTGCCCGTTCGGGCCAGACAACGCGGCCTATGCGACCAATGCGACCGACGCGGCGCACGGAAGCCACGCAACCTGTCCTGATCATCAGGATCGTCCGCGGCACGGAGCGCAGGGCCGCCCGCGCGATCCGATCTCCCGCCACGACACCCCTCGTCACGGCAGTTCCTTGAGTGCGTGGCCCTTCACCGTGATCGTGATGCCGTCGCCCAGTGGGACTAGGACGAGCGGCACGGCAACCCGGCAGGTGACCTCCGCGAGCGGCGTGCCACCCGGCCCGTCGACCTGCGCCCCGGTGCAGACGGCGTCGGACCGTCCCGGGATGGTCCGCGCGATGAGGGCCTGGGCGTAGGGACCGCCCTCGCTCGCCGGCACGCCGAGATTGGCCGCGTGCCTGGCTCCCTCGGCAGCGTCCGCCGCGAGCGTGTTGCGGATGTGCAGCACCAGGCCGACCTGGATGATCCCCAGGATCAGGAAGAGCAACAACGTCCCCACCAGGATGAACTCGACGACGGCCGATCCGCCGTCAGCCGCGTCCGACGCCGTCCTCGACCGCGTCCGGTCGCTGCCCGGTCCCCCTGGGGCCGCCGTCGATCCCGTCCGGCCCCGCGGCGGCCGCGAGCTCAGCCGCCACCGCCGATACCCGACACCGAGTTGATGGCCGAGGTGAACAGGTTCTGCAGGGCGGGCGTCGCCAGGGTGGCGATCGCGACCACCAGCGCCGCCGTCATGACGGTTATCATGACCCAGCCGGGGACGTCCCCCCGATCGCGATCATGGTGGCCGCCCGATGCGACGGCTGACCGCCAGGCCCGCCATCTCGCTTTCATGGCCTGCCCTGTTCGTCCCATGTCTCCTCCTTTAGGCTGGCTGATCCGACCTCGCCGGACGGGCGCGTCCACCTGCGGGCGGCCACCTGCGCGCCCCGGGCACTCACTGCGCGATCACGGTGAAACTCACCAGGGCCGGGTAGAAGGCAAAGATCACGGTCGTCGGCAGGACGAGGAACACGACCGGGATCATCATCGCGATCTCCTTGCGGCCACCGGCCTCTAGCAGCTGCCGCTTGCCCGCCTCACGCGCGTCAACGGCCTGCGCGCGCAGGATGTCCGCCAGCGGCGTCCCCCGTTCGATCGCGACCGCCATCCCGTCGACGAACCGCACCAGGGGTGCCAACGCCGTGCGCGCCGCGATGCCCTCCAACGCCTGCACGAGGGTGGCCCCGGCGCGGGCGTCGGCCAACGCGAGCCGCAGCTCGTGCCCAAGCTCGCCGTGGGTCAACCGGCTGACCCGCTCCAGCGCCCCGATGGCCGACTCCCCCGCGGTCACCGCGAGCGCCAGCAGCTCGGCGATCGTCGGGAACTCCAGCAGCATCCGGTCCTCGCGCTCGGAGATCGCCCGCGACAGCCAGTAGTCCCGGGCCACCACCCCACCGGCCGTGCCGGCGACGATCAGTGCGACACTGACCAGGGTCGGCGGGCCGACGCCGAGCAGCGCGCGCAGCGCCAGCAGGAGGGCGCCGATCAGCGCCCCGCTGGCCGCGCAGATGACCTGCTGGACGCGGAACTCCTCGATGCTGGTCCGTCCGCCGGCCTGGGTCAGCCGGCGTCGCAGGGCGGCCCGGCCCCCCAGGAAACGGTCGAGCCGACCGGCGGCGTCCGCGAGTAACGGGCGCGCGAGCGCCTCGACCGCGGCGAGACCCGGCCGCGGCACCCCCCGCGGCCGGTCCTCGAGCAGCCTCGAGGGTGTGGGGGTGTCCCGCAGGTAGGGATCGATTCGGTCAGCGAGGTGGATGCGCCGGGCCCGGGGGGAGCGGTAGACGATGATGACCAGGCCCAGCCCGACGAGGAACCCGATCAGCGCACCGCTGGCGACCGTAGTCATGATCCCGCCCCCCGGCCAGCGGCCGCTCCCCCGCGCAGCACCCGGCCCTCCTCCGGCAACCGGCCGATCCGCTTCATGAGCAGGTAGGCGAGGGCCGACACGGGGCCCCCC
>NZ_CDWRCK010000173.1:0-9147 GCF_977927595.1 Frankia sp. CcWB3 | reverse complement strand
GTCCAGCGCCCCCCGCACACCCGCCGGGGGCGCTGGACTCGCCGCCCTGCTCACCGCGCCCGAACGCGCCCTGATCGCCCTCGACTACGACGGCACCCTCGCGCCGATCGTCCCGCGGCCGTCGGACGCCGTCCCGGCGCCGGGGACGATGGAGGCGCTGCGCCGGATCTCCCATGAGGTCGGCACCCTCGCCGTCATCACCGGACGGCCGGTGGACTCGCTGCTGGAACTGACCGGGCTGGAGAAGATCCCCGACTTCGGGAACCTGATCATCCTTGGCCAGTACGGACTGCAGCACTGGGACTCGGGCAGCCGCGCGATCAGCAGTCCCGAGCCGCTGCCCGGGGTCGCCGCGGTCCGCGCGGCGCTGCCCGAACTGCTCCGCGACGCCCCAGTCGGCACCGCCGTCGAGGACAAGCACCAGGCGCTGGTGGTACACGTGCGGCGCACCGCCGATCCGGACTCGGCGCTCGCCGCGCTCACGCCGGCGTTGACGGCCCTCGCTGAAGACCATGGGCTGGAGGCGGCGCCGGGCAAGCGAGTGCTGGAACTGCGTCCGCCCGGGCACGACAAGGGCAGTGCGGTGCGCGAGCTCATCGCGGCCCGCCAGGCGCGCTCGGTGCTGGTCGCCGGGGACGACTACGGCGATCTGCCGGCATTCGAGGCCGTCGACGAGCTACGGGCGGGCGGGCTGCCCGGTATCACCGTGTGCAGCGACAGCCCGGAGGTCCCGGACGTGATCCGCGAACGCGCCGACCTGGTCGTGGGCGGGCCCGCCGGGATGGTCGCCCTGCTGGAGGTGCTGGTCGAGCGGCTCAGCGGCTGACCGCTCGTGCCCTCTTCGCTCATCCCCATAGGGCGCGCTCAGCCCGCCCCCCGGGGCTCACCCCACCGGCATCCCTAAGCCAACGGCATTTCCGTGAGACATCTGTCGCCGATTCGTGAACCTCCACCGCCAGACAAGACGATCTTGATGGACCGGCGTACAGGGCTGAGCGGATGGCCTACTCTCCGCGGTGTGCGTCGGATGCCGGGAGCCGAGGAAGACACCCTGCCGCGGCTGTGGCCGACTGGCACCGCGCGGGTGCTGGTCGCCTCCAACCGGGGGCCGGTGGCGTTCGCCGTCGGGGACGACGGGAAGCTGCGGATCCGGCGGGGCGCCGGCGGCCTCGTCAGTGGCCTCAGCCGGGTGGCGGCCGACGACTGTGACGGTCCGATGGCGTGGGTGTGTGCCGCCCTCAGTGACGCCGATCGCCGGGCAGCGCGTTCCGCGCCCGCCGGCCGCCTCGATCTCGCCGGCCACGACACCGGCGGCGCCGCCGTCCGGATGCTCGACGTCGACCAGGTCGTCTTTGACCGCGCCTACAACGCAGTCGCGAACCGCACGCTCTGGTTCATCCACCACCTGCTCTACGCGCCGGCGTCGCAGCCGGTCTTCGGCCCGGCGTTCCGCCGCGACTGGGAAGCGTACGCGACCTACAACGAGATGTTCGCCCAGGCCCTCGCGCACGAGGCCGCCCCGGGCGCCTCGGTGCTGATCCAGGACTACCACCTGACCCTGGTCGCCGCCCGGCTGCGGGCGCTGCGGGCGGACCTGCGGATCGCCCACTTCAGCCACACTCCCTGGGCACCGCCGGAGTACTTCCGGATACTCCCGGACGACGTCAGCGAACAGATCCTGCGCGGCATGCTCGGCGCCGACCGGCTCGGGTTCCTCACCGACGCCTGGGCCGACGCGTTCCAGGAATGCTGCCGCGACCTCCTCGGACTGCGGATCGAGCGGCGGGCGGTGACCGTCGGGACGGCCGGGCCGGGACGGGAAGCCGGGCGGCACCGGACGGTGCGGATCGGGGTACATCCGCTCGGCGTCAACGCGGACGAGCTGCGCGGCCGGGCCGCCGCCACCGACGTGGCCGCCCGGGCCGCCGAGCTGGTCAACCTGGCCGGCGGGCGGCGGCTCATCGTCCGGGTCGACCGCACCGAGCTGTCCAAGAACATCGTCCGCGGTCTCGACGCCTACCGGGAGCTGCTGCGCACCCGTCCGGAATGGCGCGGCAGGTGATGCACCTGGTCTGCGCCTACCCGTCACGGCACGATCTGCCGGAGTACCGGGAATACACCGCCGCGGTGCAACGCCTAGCCGCGGAGATCGAGGACGAGTTCGCCACGGACACCTGGCTGCCGCTGCGGCTGGAGATCACCGACGACTACCCCCGGTCGATCGCGGCCCTCTCGCTCGCGGAGGTGCTCGTCGTCAACCCGATCCGGAACGGCATGAACCTCGTCGCCAAGGAGGGGCCGATCGTCTCGATCAGGGATGCCGTCCTCGTGCTCTCCCGGGAGGCCGGAGCCTGCGCGGAGATGGGCACGGCGGCGCTGGTCGTCAACCCGTTCGACATCCAGGCGACCGCGCGGGCTCTGCACACCGCCCTGACGATGCCCGCCCCCGAGCGGCGCCGGCGCGCCGAGGAGCTGGCCGCCGTCGCCGGGCGGCTACCGCCCCAGCTCTGGTTCACCGACCAGCTGCACGCCCTCGCCGCCGACCGGTGACCGTCCGGTCTGCCCTGCCGGTGCCGAACGTCGACGCGCGGACGGCGTTCAGGCGGACCGCGTTCAGGCGGCGACGGCCGCTCGCACCGCGCTGGCCCAGCCGGCGCCGACCGGGCCCGCCTCGACCGTGACGTTGTCGTACCGCGCCAGCAGGGCGGCGATGTCCGGGTGCCGCACCGCGTTCGCGACCAGGTGCATCCGCCCGACATGGGGAGCCATGGCCAGGTCGCTGGCGGAATCGCCGATGGCGATCGCCTCGGCCGGTGACACCCCGCGCCGCTTGAGGTCGTAGGCGACCGCGTCCCCCTTGCCCACACCGTCCGGGACCAGATGGTAGACATGCGGATTCACTCCGAGATCAGGCATGTGGACCGGCGAGATCAGCCCGTTGTCGCGCATGCTCAACCAGGGGAACCCGGTCTCGGCGAGCCAGCCGTCGACCTCCGACACCTCGATCTTCCCGCGAAGCATGACGTCGACCTCCCGGCCGGAGTGCCAGGGGGTGTGCAGCTCCAGCCGCCCGGGGTAGCGCTCGACCATCCGGTCGAGCAGGTACTCCGGTACCTGGTCGAAGTCGGGCGGCATCGCGCCGCGCAGGATCTCGCTGTCGCGCCCCTCGTTCCAGCCGACGATCGCGCCGAGCTCCCCGATGAACCCGTCCGCGCCGAAGATCGCCGCGGCCTCGAGAAGCTGCGGACGGGTACGCCCGCTGACCAGGACCAGCGCAACGCCGGCGCCATGCAGCTCGGCGAGCGCACGAGCCGGCTCCAGGGTGATCGCTCCCCCCTCCGCCCGGAAGAAACAACCCTTGGGACCGACCATCGTGCCGTCAAGATCGGTATAGACGACGCGGATACTCACTGTTACAGGCTCCCTGGCTCTGGCGTGATCGGGTCGATCTCCGGGCATGGGGGCGCGCGCGGCCGGTACGAGCGGGCAGGACCCGCCCGCACCGGTGAGACCACACCGAGAAACCTCCGACCGACCCATATCATGTCCACAACCAGAGGCAACACCGGTGCACGACCACCCGCGCACGGTCTACAGTACGGACAGACAACTTCATCTGGCTCATCCAGAGGGGCAGAGGGAACGGCCCAGCGAAGCCCCGGCAACCACCCGCATCCCGTGCGCGGCAGGTGCTAATTCCGTCCTGGTGGCAGACTGCCCCGGGAAAGATGAGGAGCTTCTTCATGACACTCGCGCCCGAGCGTGCCACCGGTCCCGCCCTCGACGTCGCGAACCCCGCGGTCTCGCTGTCCTGTCGGCACTGCGGCGCCACCTACCCGCTGTCCCCTACGCATGTGTGCGTGGAATGCTTCGCTCCCCTGGAAATCGCCTACGACCCGGACCTGCTGGCTCGAGTGACCCGAGAGTCCATCGAACGCGGTCCGGCGAACCTGTGGCGTTATGTCGGGCTGCTGCCCGCCGGGCATGACCCGGCACGGCGGGTCTCCCTCGGGGCCGGCTGGACGCCGCTGCACCCAGCCCCGCGGCTCGCCGCGGAGCTGGGGATGAAGACGCTCTATATCAAGAACGACAGCGCCAACCCCACCCATTCTTTCAAGGACCGGGTCGTCTCCGTGGCGCTCACCGCCGCCCGCGAGCTGGGCTTCACCACGGTCGCCTGCGCCTCAACGGGCAACCTCGCGCAGTCGGTGGCGGCGCATGCGGCCGGTGCCGGGCTGCGCTCGGTGGTGCTCGTACCGCACGACCTCGAGGCCGGCAAGACGGTCTCCACCGGGGTGTACGGCGGGACGCTGGTCGCCATCCAGGGCAACTACGACGACGTGAACCGGTTGTGCAGCGAACTGGCCGGGGAGTACGAGTGGGCGTTCGTCAACGTCAACGTCCGCCCCTTCTACGCCGAGGGGTCCAAGACGCTCGGCTACGAGGTCGCCGAGCAGCTCGGCTGGCGGCTGCCCGAGCAGGTCGTCGTGCCGATCGCCTCCGGCTCGCTGCTGACAAAGATCGACAAGGCCTTCGGTGAGCTCGGCCGGCTCGGCCTGGTCGAGCCGGCGCCGTACAGGGTGTTCGGTGCGCAGGCGGCCGGCTGCAACCCGGTGGCCGCCGCGTTCGCCCGCGGCGTCGAGACCGTCGCCCCGGTCCGGCCCACCACAATCGCCAAGTCGCTGTCGATCGGCAACCCGGCCGACGGCCCCTACGCCCTCGACGTGGCTCGGCGGACCGGCGGGGCGATCACGGACGTGACCGACGAGGAGATCATCGACGGGATCCGGCTGCTCGCCCGCACCGAGGGCGTCTTCGGTGAGACGGCCGGTGGCGTCACCGTGGCCACTCTGCGCAGGCTGCTGCGCGAGGGGCTGCTCGACCCGGCCGCCGAGACCATCCTCTACAACACCGGCGACGGGCTGAAGACGCTTGACCCCCTCGTCGAGACGGGCGGACCGACCGCGACGATCAAGCCGTCGCTGCGCGCCTTCGAGGCCGCCGGCCTCGGCGACGACTGACTCGGGCGCAGCACAGCCCGGCACAGCGCATTCGACGAACTTCGTGGACCACGCCGGACCAACGGAAGGGCCACGGACGACGGCGAGGCGCCGCGGGGGGATCGGAGCCGGGCACGCGGAACCATGGGTCAGCTTGCACTCACTCGTGCCGAGTGCTAAACAAGAGCTGGCACTCTCGTCTAGGGAGTGCCAAGGCTGAAACGGCGAGGCTGCCCGATCCGCGCTGTGTCCGAGGTGCATCACCCGGGTCCGGAGCAGGCGGGAGCCGTCCGTCGCGGGCGTCGTTAGGGCCAGGCCATCGAACCTGCCATCCCACTGGGAGGACCCAGAAACCATGCCGAAGATCATTGCCTTCGACGAGGAGGCTCGGCGCGGCCTGGAGCGCGGCATGAACCAGCTGGCCGATGCGGTCAAGGTCACGCTCGGGCCGAAGGGCCGCAACGTCGTGCTGGAGAAGAAGTGGGGCGTACCCACGATCACCAACGACGGTGTGAGCATCGCCAAGGAGATCGAGCTCGAGGACCCGTACGAGAAGATCGGCGCGGAACTCGTCAAGGAAGTCGCGAAGAAGACCAACGACGTCGCGGGTGACGGCACCACCACCGCCACCATCCTGGCCCAGGCCCTGGTGCGCGAGGGTCTGCGCAACGTGGCCGCCGGCGCCAACCCCCTCGGGCTGAAGAAGGGCATCGAGGTCGCGGTCGAGCGCGTCTCCGAGGAGCTGTCCAAGCAGGCCAAGGAGGTCGAGACCAAGGAGCAGATCGCCTCCACGGCGTCCATCTCCGCGGGTGACTCGGCCATCGGCGGCCTCATCGCCGAGGCGCTGGACAAGGTCGGCAAGGAAGGCGTCGTCACCGTCGAGGAGAGCAACACCTTCGGCCTCGAGCTCGAGCTCACCGAGGGTATGCGCTTCGACAAGGGCTACATCTCGCCGTACTTCGTCACGGACGCGGACCGTCAGGAAGCCGTCCTGGACGACCCGTACATCCTGATCGTCAACAGCAAGATCTCCGCGGTCAAGGACCTGCTCCCGCTGCTGGAGAAGGTCATGCAGACCGGCAAGCCGCTGGCGATCATCGCTGAGGATGTCGAGGGCGAGGCGCTGGCCACCCTGGTCGTCAACAAGATCCGCGGCACCTTCAAGAGCGTCGCGGTGAAGGCCCCCGGCTTCGGTGACCGCCGCAAGGCGATCCTGGGCGACATCGCCATCCTGACCGGTGGTCAGGTCATCTCCGAGGACGTCGGCCTCAAGCTCGAGAGCACCTCGCTCGACCTGCTCGGCCGTGCCCGGAAGATCGTTGTCACCAAGGACGAGACGACCGTCGTCGAGGGTGCCGGCGACCCCGGCCAGATCGCCGGTCGGGTCAGCCAGATCCGCAACGAGATCGAGAAGTCGGACTCGGACTACGACCGCGAGAAGCTCCAGGAGCGGCTCGCGAAGCTGGCTGGCGGCGTCGCCGTCATCAAGGTCGGCGCGGCCACCGAGGTCGAGCTCAAGGAGAAGAAGCACCGCATCGAGGACGCGGTGTCCAACGCGAAGGCCGCCGTCGAGGAGGGCATCGTCGCCGGTGGTGGCGTCGCGCTGCTCCAGGCGTCGATCACCGCCTTCGAGAAGCTGGACCTGTCCGGCGACGAGGCGACCGGTGCCAACATCGTCCGGCTCGCGCTCGAGGCGCCCATCAAGCAGATCGCCTTCAACAGCGGTCTCGAGGGCGGCGTCGTGGTCGAGAAGGTCCGCAACCTGCCGACCGGCCACGGCCTGAACGCGGCCACCGGCGAGTACGTCGACCTGATCGGCACCGGCATCATCGACCCGGCCAAGGTCACCCGCTCCGCCCTGCAGAACGCCGCGTCGATCGCCGGCCTGTTCCTCACCACCGAGGCCGTCATCGCTGACAAGCCGGAGAAGAACCCGGCCCCGGCAGTCCCGGGCGGCGGCGGCGACATGGACTTCTAGTCCAATTCGTCACCTGCTGTACCCTGCACCACCGTCTGGCCGAGGGCGGCTCCGGTTCTCCCGGGGCCGCCCTCGTGCGTTCGCCCGTGCATCACAGCCGAGGCTCCGACGGCTACCCCAGGAAGCTCGCCGAAGGCGAGCTGACGGAAACCCCGTCTCCACCCTGATGCCAGGGGTCCCCGCACTGCGCCGAAGGCGCCGTGCGGGGCAAGGCTCGCCCCCGCGGACGGGAGGTTCCGCGAGGGCGAGCTCTCCGGCGTGGGAGCGGGCGCCGCTCGGGACGGAGCGAACGCCGGAAGGCACTCCCAAAGGCGACCTTTCCAAGAACGCTCTTCTCGGCCGCCATCGACGGCGATCAAATTACCATCGGGTAATCCAAGAGACAAGAGCTTTATGTCACTCCTTTTGAACAATCCGAAGGTCACCTTCGTTAGACTTCGACCTTTTACCGCGACACGGACAATTAACGCATGCCAGCTTTAGACAGCGGCCACGGCGACAGGCACGATAGCCCTCGTGGTTCAGGCCCCCGCACAGCCGCGCTCCCATCGCCCCTCGATGACCGTTCCCACTCCCCCGGTCACCGTGGAAGATCTCGACACGGGCGGGCATGATGACGCTCGGTTCGAACTCCTGGACGGCTTGTGCGTCCTGCGACCATGGCCGACACCGCTGCGGGCCCGCGTCACGGCGCGCCTGGTCCGGATCCTGGCGGGCACGGCCTCCTCCGGAGCTCAGATCCTGCCGGCCGGGATCGGGGTGGAGCTGTCCCCCCCGCAGTCTGCTCGTGCCGGATGTCGTGGTAGCGGCGAGCGGTGACACCGGCCGTCGGCTCCGGGGCACCCCGTCCCTCGTCATCGAAGTGGCCGACGCCAGCACCCGGCGCTACAACCGCACCCTCAAACTCGATCTCTACCGGCAACGCGGCGTGCCGTCCTGCTGGCTGATCGACCCGGACACCGCCACCATCGAGGCGTACGACCTGGTCGCCGATGCGTACCTCGCCACCCGCACGGTCAGCGGGAAGGAGACCTTCACCGCCACTCAGCCCTTTCCGGTGGCGATCCAGCCGGCCGAGCTGATCGACCCGCCCGGCTCGGAGTGATGGCGCGACCCCGACCACTACCCCAGGACGTCGTCGGCGTCGACGATGGTGTAGGCGTAGCCCTGCTCGGCGAGGAATCGCTGGCGGTGTGCCGCGTACTCCTGGTCGAGGGTGTCGCGGGCCACCACCGTGTAGAAGTGCGCCGTGCGGCCGTCGGCCTTGGGCCGCAGCACCCGACCGAGTCGCTGGGCCTCCTCCTGGCGGGAACCGAACGTGCCCGAGACCTGCACGGCCACCCCGGCCTCCGGCAGGTCGATGGAGACATTCGCGACCTTGGAAACGACCAGTGTGGTGATCTCCCCGGTCCGGAACGCCTCGAATAGCCGCTCCCGCTCCCGGTTACGGGTGGAACCCTGGATGACCGGGGCGTCCAACAGCTCCCCGAGCTCGTCGAGCTGGTCGAGATATGCGCCGATCACCAGCACCCGGTCATCGGAGTGCCGGCGGACGAGACGTTCCACCACCGCCCGCTTGCTGCGGGCGGTGGCACACATCCGGTACCGCTCCTCCGGCTCGGCGACGGCGTAGGCCATCCGCTCGTCCTCGGTGAGCGTGACGCGCACCTCGGTGCACTGCGCCGGCGCGATCCAGCCCTGTGCCTCGATCTCCCGCCACGGGGCGTCATACCGCTTCGGCCCGATCAACGAGAAGACGTCGCCCTCCCGGCCGTCCTCCCGGACGAGGGTCGCGGTCAGGCCGAGCCGACGACGGGACTGGATGTCGGCGGTCATCCGGAAGACCGGCGCCGGGAGCAGGTGCACCTCGTCGTAGACGATCAGACCCCAGTCCCGGGCCCCGAACAACTCCAGGTGCAGGTATTCGCCCTTACGCCGGGCCGTCATCACCTGGTAGGTGGCGATGGTGACCGGCCGGATCTCCTTGCGCTCCCCGGAGTACTCGCCGATCTCCTCCTCGGTCAGCGAGGTGCGGCGCAGCAGCTCGTGCCGCCACTGCCGGCCGGCCACCGTGTTCGTGACCAGGATCAGCGTGGTCGCCCCGGCCTGGGCCATGGCCGCGGCGCCGACGATGGTCTTCCCGGCACCCGCGGGCAGCACGACGACCCC
>NZ_CDWRCK010000172.1:7662-9258 GCF_977927595.1 Frankia sp. CcWB3 | reverse complement strand
CCCCCACCGAGACCGGGCCCCCGGTCGACGGCTCCGGTGGCCTCGTAGCCGCCGAAGACGTGGCCGCCGAGGACGCCCGCTGGGCCCGACCAGCACTGGTCACCCTGCTGGTGGGCACAGGTGTGCTCTACCTGTGGGGCCTCGGCGCGTCGGGATGGGCGAACGCGTTCTACTCGGCCGCGGTCCAGGCCGGCTCGGTGAGCTGGAAGGCGTTCTTCTACGGCTCCTCGGACGCTGCCAACTCAATCACGGTCGACAAGCCGCCGGCCTCCCTGTGGGTCATGGCGCTGTCCGTCCGGATCTTCGGCCTGAGCGCCTGGAGCATCCTCGTGCCCCAGGCGCTGATGGGTGTCGTCACCGTCGGCCTGCTCTACCAGACCGTGCGGCGGCAATTCTCCGCCGGTGCGGGCCTGCTCGCCGGCGCGGTGCTGGCCCTGACCCCGGTCGCGGCCCTGATGTTCCGGTTCAACAACCCGGACGCCCTGCTCGTGCTGCTCCTGGTCGCCGCGGCCTACGCGACGTTGCGGGCGATCGAGCAGGCGAGCACCCGCTGGCTGGTGTTCGCCGGGGTCCTGGTCAGCTTCGCCTTCCTGACGAAGCTGCTGCAGGCACTGCTCGTCGTCCCTGTCTTCGCACTGGTGTACCTGGTGACCGCGCCGACCTCGTTCTGGCGGCGCGTCCGGCAAACCCTGGCCGCGGGGCTCGGACTGCTGATCCCCGCCGGCCTCTTCATCGCGATCGTGGAGCTCGTCCCGGCGTCCTCCCGCCCCTACATCGGGGGTTCACAGCACAACAGCCTGCTGGAGCTCACCCTCGGCTACAACGGGCTCGGCCGACTTACCGGCAACGAGACCGGCAGCGTCGGCGGTGGCCGGATGGGCGGCCTGCCGGAATTCATCGGGAACGACGCGGCAGGCGCCGTTCCCGGCGGCGGCACGGTCGTCTTCGGTCCCGGGGGTCCGGGCGGCCGCGGGGGCGGCATGTGGGGCCAGGCCGGTTGGACCCGCATGTTCGGCTCGGCGGTCGGCGGTCAGATCTCCTGGCTGCTCCCGACCGCACTGATCCTGCTCGTCGCCGGACTGTGGATCACCCGGCGCACCCCGCGGACGGACCGCGCCCGCGCCGCCTTCCTCCTCTGGGGCGGCTGGCTGCTCGTCACCGGCATCGTCTTCAGCCAGATGAAGGGCATCTTCCACGCCTACTACACGGTGGCGCTCGCCCCGGCGGTCGGCGCCCTGGTGGGGATGGGCTGCGCGCTGCTCTGGCGTCAGCGCCGGCATCCCGCCGCCGCCGTGGTCTCGGCCGCCACGATGGCTGCCACCACCGCCTGGTGCTACACCCTGTTGAACCGCACCCCCCAGTGGCATCCGTGGATCCGGTACGCCGTGCTCGTCGCCGGGATCATCGCGGCGCTCGGGTTCCTCGCAGCCATCCGACTGCCGCGGCGGGCCGCGCTCGGCGTCGCCGCCGTGGCGCTGGTCGCCGGGCTCCTCGGACCCGGCTCGTACGCCATCGCCACCGCGGCGACCCCGCACACCGGCTCGATCCCGGCTGCGGGTCCCGCCGGCGCCGGCTTCGGCGGGCCGGGTGGCGGCC
>NZ_CDWRCK010000172.1:0-7562 GCF_977927595.1 Frankia sp. CcWB3 | reverse complement strand
GCAGGCTGGCCCACAGGGTGGTGGAATCTTCCCCGGTGGGGCCTTCCCCGGCGGTGGGCAGCAGATGCCCGGCGGCCAGGGCGGGATGCCCGGCCAGGCGGGTGGTGGTGCCGGAACCGGAACCAGCGTGCTGGGGAACGGGATCCTCGGCGGGCAGGAGACCCGGGGCGGTGGCCCGGGCGGTCTACTCAGCGCCGTCACTCCCAGCGACGCGATCGTGAAGCTGCTCAGGCAGAACGCGGACTCCTACACCTGGGTCGCCGCCGCGGTCGGCTCGAATAGCGCAGCCGGATACCAGCTCGCGACCCAGGACCCGGTCATGCCGGTCGGCGGGTTCAACGGGAGCGACCCCTCGCCCACCCTGGCACAGTTCAAGCAGTACGTCGCCGAAGGAAAGATCCACTATTTCATCGGCGGCGGCGGTTTCGGTCAGGCCAACGGCGGTAGCTCGTCCTCACGGGAGATCTCCAGCTGGGTGACGGAGAACTTCACCTCGAAGACGGTCGACGGCGTGACCCTCTACGACCTGACCGCACCGAAGACCGGCGCCACCGCCGGCTCCACGACGGGCACCGGCGTCACTACCTGACGCCGCTCCGCACCACAACCGCAATCGCCGAGGCGATCCTCAGCCCGGCCGACGCTCACAGCAGGCGCACAGCATCGGCACACGAGCGGCACAGCTCCCGAACCGAGGGTGGAGAGCATGACGATGACGCGGATGCCTTCCTCGACGACCGTGATCTCTGGGATGACCGGGATGACCGGGACCTTCGAGACGACCGGGAGCACCGGAGCGAGCATTTCCGTTCAACATCATCAGCCTAGATGGCTCGGGCCGGACGGCGGCCGTCCGCGCCCGATGCTGGACGTCGTCATCCCCGTATACAACGAGGAGAACGACCTCGCTCCCTGCGTCCGACGGCTGTACGCCCACCTGACCGGGACGTTCCCGTACCCCTTTCAGATCACGATCGCCGACAACGCCAGCACCGACGGCACCTCGGTCATCGCCCAGGCGTTGGAGAAGGAGCTCCCCGAGGTCGCCGCGATCCACCTCGAAGCCAAGGGCCGCGGCCGGGCACTGCGGGCGGCTTGGGGCATCTCGCCCGCACCGGTGCTCGCCTACATGGACGTCGACCTGTCGACCGGCCTCGCCGCGCTGCTGCCCCTGGTGGCCCCGCTCATCAGCGGCCACTCGGATCTCGCGATCGGCACCCGGCTCTCCCCCGCCTCCCGGGTCGTGCGGGGACCGCGCCGGGAGGTGCTCTCCCGCTGCTACAACCTGATCCTCCGCAGAACACTGGCGGCCCGGTTCTCCGACGCGCAGTGCGGCTTCAAGGCGATCCGCGCCGACGCCGCGGCAGGCCTGCTGCCCTTGGTGGAAGACAGCGGCTGGTTCTTCGACACCGAGCTGCTCGTCCTGGCCGAACGGGCCGGAATGCGCATCCACGAGATCCCGGTCGACTGGATCGATGATCCGGACAGCCGCGTCGACGTGCTCGCCACGGCCATCGCTGACCTGAAGGGTGTGGTCCGCCTCTTGCGGGCGTTCGGCAGCGGAAAGCTACCGCTCGCCAGGCTGCACCAGGAGTTCGGCCGAGGCCCGCTCACCGCCGGCCACGCCGAGGAGGGCAAGGCCGTCGAGGTCCCGGGGGTACCGAAGGGACTCACCGGTCAGCTCCTGCGATTCGCCGCGATCGGGATCGCCAGCACGCTGTCCTATCTGGTGCTCTTCGTCCTGCTGCGGACAGTCACCGGGGCGCAGGTCGCGAACCTGCTGTCGCTGCTTCTCACGGCGGTTGCGAACACCCCGGCGAACCGGCGGCTGACCTTCGGTCTCACCGGTCCGGAGCGCGCCGGTCGCCACCATCTGCAGGGCCTGGTGGTGTTCGCCGTCGGCCTCGGCCTGACCAGCGGTTCGCTCGCGCTCCTGCACGCGGCGAGCACGAACCCCGGCCGCGGCATTGAACTCTCCGTGCTGGTGCTGGCGCACCTGGCCTCCACGGTCATCCGGTTCCTTCTACTGCGCGCCTGGGTCTTCCGCCCGGGCCGGGAGGCGGGGGACGTGGCCGGGACGCTCCCGGCCACGACACCCCCGCGGAGGCAGAACCCGACCGGCGGGATCAGGGACACAGCGTAATCAGGAACGCAGCGTAATCAGGAACGCAGAATAAGCAGCAGGTCACCGACCTCGACGGAGTCGCCGCTGGAGCGGACGAGCTCCACGACGGTCCCGCCCACCGGGCTGGTCACCGCGGCCTCCATCTTCATCGCCTCCACCACCGCCAGCCGCTGGCCCTTCGTCACCGTGTCGCCCACCGCGACGCTGAACGTGACGATGCCGGGCAGCCCGGCGCCCACCTGGTTCGGATCGGCGAGGTCCGCCCGACGGGCCACCGTGGTGGTGGCCGTGATGGACGCGTCCCGGACCCGCACCGGCCGGGGCTGGCCGTTGACCCGCAGGTACAGGGTGCGCATCGCGGAGTCGTCCGGTTTGGAGAGCGTCTCCAGCTCCACGATGATCTCCACCCCGGGCTCCAAGGTGACGGTGAGCGGAACGCCGGGCCGCAGCCCGTACAAAAAGCCGTCGGTCGGGACCACGGAGGAGTCCCCGTAGGCGTCCACCGCCCGCAGGTAGTCCTTCCACGGGCCGGGGAAGAGCAGCCTGGACAGGGCCGCCCGCCGCCGGGTCCCCGGGAAAGAGAGCTCGGCGGCGTCCGCCGCGTCGAGGTCGACGAACGGCGGCGCCGGGCGGCGCCCGGCCAGCGCCCGTTCCCGGAACGGTTCGGCGAAGCCGGCCGGCGGCGTGCCGAGTTCACCTGCGAGGTAGCCGAGCACGCTGGCCGGCAGGTCGAACTCCTCGGGATGCGCACGCAACCGGTCCACGTCGACGGATCCGCCGGCGATGAACAGCGCCAGGTCACCGACGACCTTGCTGGTCGGCGTCACCTTGATCGGCTTGCCGAGCAGCTCGTTGGCGATCGCGTAGCACTCGGTGACCTCGGCCCACCGGTCCCCCAGCCCCAGCGCGATCGCCTGCTGACGCAGGTTCGTCAGCTGGCCGCCGGGAATCTCGTGCCGGTACACGGCCCCGGTCGGGGCCCGCAGCCCCGCCTCGAACGGGGCGTAGAGGTCGCGCACGGCCTCCCAGTACGGCTCCATCGCGGACAGCGCGGGCAGCGCGATGCCGGTCGCCCGGGGAGTGTGGTCGGTCGCCGCCACCAACGCGGACATGTTGACCTGGCTGGTGCCGCCGGACATCGGCGCGGCGGCGGCGTCCACCGCGTCCACCCCGGCCGCGGACGCCGCGAGCAGGGTGGCGAGCTGGCCGCCCGCGGTGTCGTGGGTGTGCAGGTGGACGGGCCGGTCGAAACGCTCCCGCAGGGCCGTCACCAGCGTGGCCGCCGCCGCCGGGCGCAGCAGTCCCGCCATGTCCTTCACGGCGAGCACATGCACACCCGCCTCGACGAGCTGTTCGGCGAGGCGCAGGTAGTAGTCGAGGGTGTAGATCCGCTCCGCCGGATCGGAGAGGTCACCGGTGTAGCAGAGCGTCCCTTCGGCGATCGCCCCGGTACCGAGCACCGCCTCGATCGCCGGGCGCATCTGCTCGATGTCGTTCAGCGCGTCGAAGATCCGGAAGATGTCGACGCCGGTCGCCGCGGCCTCGGCGACGAACGCCCGGACGACGTCGTCCGGGTAGGGGGTGTACCCGACCGCGTTGCGCCCCCGCAGCAGCATCTGCAGGCAGATGTTCGGTGCGGCCTGGCGCAGCGCAGCGAGCCGCTCCCACGGATCCTCCGCGAGAAAGCGCAGCGCGACGTCGTAGGTCGCCCCGCCCCAGGCCTCCAGGCTCAGCAGGTTCGGCGTCAGCGCGGCGTACGACGGGGCGGCCGCCAGGATGTCGAAGCTGCGCAGCCTCGTGGCCAGCAGCGACTGGTGGGCGTCACGCAAGGTGGTGTCGGTGACGGCCAGCGCCCCCTGGGCGCGCAGCCACGCCGCCCAGCCCGCCGGCCCGAGCTCCGTCAGCAGCTGCCGGGATCCCGCCGGCAGCTGCGTGCCGCCGGGCGCCGTGCCGCGGGGCGCCGCCACCTGCGCGGGCGCGGGCGGCAGCAGCTCCCGGGGGTCGGCCAGGGCGACCGCCGGGAGCAGGAATCCGTTCACCGTGCTCTCGGCGAGGCGAGCCAGCAGCCGGCTGGTCGGGTCCGTCCCCTTGCCGGGAGCGAGCAGCTCCGGCCGTTCGTCGATGAACGACGTGCTCACCCCGCCGGCGAGGAAGCCGGGGTCGGCGAGGAGCCGCACCAGGAAGTCGATATTCGTACGCACCCCGCGGACCCGGAACTCGTTCAGCGCCCGCCGGGCGCGCCGCGCCGCCTTCTCCAGCGTGTTACCCCGGGTCGTCAGCTTCACCAGCAACGAGTCGAAGTACGGGCTGACTTCGGCCCCCGGGTACGTGGCGCCGTCGAGGCGCACCCCCGGACCGCCGGGTGACTGGTAGAAGCTGATCGTCCCGGTGTCGGGCCGGAAGCCGTCCGAGGGATCCTCGGTGGTGACCCGGCACTGGATGGCGGTACCGCGCAGGACGATCTGCTCCTGGGCGAGGTTGAGGCCGGCCAGGCTCTCCCCGTCGGCGATCCGCAGCTGCGCCGCAACCAGATCAACCCCGGTGACCTCCTCGGTGACCGTGTGCTCGACCTGGATCCGGGGATTCATCTCCATGAACGTGTACCGGTCGTCGGCGCCGAGAAGGAACTCGACCGTGCCCGCATTGACATAGCCGACATGCCGGGCGAACCGCACCGCGTCGGCGCAGATGCTCGCCCGGACCGCCTCATCGAGCCGCGGCGCCGGGGCGATCTCCACGACCTTCTGGTGCCGGCGCTGCACCGAGCAGTCCCGCTCGTACAGATGGATGATGTTGCCGTAGGCGTCGGCCAGGATCTGGACCTCGATGTGGCGCGGCCGGTCCACCGCTTGCTCCAGGAAGATCGTGCCGTCCCCGAAGGCGGCGGCGGCCTCCCGGGACGCGCTCGCCACCGCGTCGGCGAGGTCGGCGAGGCGTTCCACCCGCCGCAGGCCGCGCCCCCCGCCACCGGCGGAGGCCTTGACGAACAGCGGGAAGCCGACCTCCTCGGCGGCGGCGAGCGCCCCGGCGCCGTCCGGCAGCGGCACCGAGGCGCGCAGCACCGGCAGCCCGGCGGCCAGCGCGGCGTCCCGGGCGGCGACCTTGTCCCCGGTCAGCCGCAGGACCGCCGGGGGCGGTCCGACGAAGGTGATGCCGGCGGTGGCGCACGCCTCGGCGAGCACCGCCGACTCCGACAGGAAGCCGTAGCCGGGGTGCAGCGCGTCGGCCTCCGCCTGCTTGGCCACGGCGAGCAGGGCGTCGATGTCCAGGTATCCGCGCACCGGGTGCCCGGGGCCACCGATCTCGTAGGCCTCGGACGCCTTTGTCCGGTGCAGCGCGGAAACGTCTTCGGGCGTGTAGACCGCCACCGTGCGCAGGCCCAGTTCCTGAGCAGCTCGGAAAACACGGACGGCGATCTCACTACGATTTGCAACCAGTACCTTACGCACACGCGCCTCCTCGGACGGGTGCGCATCATTGTGGGGTGTGCAGGCCGCTACGCGCCAAAGTAACGTCTCAAGGGCCACCTTCGACAGATGGGCATAACGTCGGGACCCATGACGGCCCGTATCGTAGTGTTCGGCGCGACCGGTTACACCGGCCGGCTGGTGACCGCAGAACTCGTGGCTGTCGGGCACCGACCTGTCCTCGCCGGCCGCACGGAGACCAGGGTCCGTGCCCTCGCCGCCGCCTACGACGGCCTGGGGACCGCCGTGGTCGACGCGACTACCCCGGCCGGCGTGGCTGACGCGGCCGACCGGACGAAGGCTCGGGGCGCGCCCAGCGGCGCGTCGCTGGCCCGCCTGCTCGGGCTCGGCACCGGGGACGTGCTCGTCTCCACGGTGGGCCCGTTCCGCCGGTTCGGGCGGCCGGTCGTGGCGGCGGCGGCCGCGGTCGGCGCGCACTACCTGGATTGTTCCGGGGAGGGCGCATTCCTGCGGCACGTCTTCACCGAGGTCGGCCCGCGGGCGGCGGCGTCCGGGGCGGCGTTGATCCCCGGCGCCGGCTTCGACTTCGTCCCCGGCAACCTCGCCGGAGCACTGGCCCTGCAGGCGGCCGGCGGCGAGGCCCGCCGCCTCGACATCGGCTACCTCGTCACGGGCGCTCTCGGGATGAGCAGCGGAACGCGGGCGACCCTGCTGGCCGCGCTGACCGAGCCCGTCATCGTGCTACGCGGCGGCGTCCTCGTCGAGCGCCCGCTCGCCCGCGAGGTGCGGTCCTTCCGGTCGTCCGGCAAGGTCACCGGCGGGTCGGGCGGCCGGCGGGGACACCCGGCGGTGCTGTGGTCGGGAGGGGAGCCGTTCACCCTGCCCCGGCTCGCGCCGGCGCTGACCGACGTCGCGACGTATATCGGCGGCGTCGACCGCGGCATCCGTGTGGGGCAGGCGCTGTCGTTCCCCCTGTCCGGGCTGCGTCGTTTCCCGCCGGGCCGGGCGCTGCTGGCCGCCGCCGCCCGGTCCGCCCTGCGGACGACCGGCCGCGGACCGGACCGGGCGGCGCGGGCCCGCGCCGGGGCGCAGGTGTTCGCGCTCGCCCGGGACGCCGCCGGCCGGGAACTCGCCACCGTGCGGCTGGAAGGTCGCGACCCCTATGCCTTCACCGCTCGGATCATGGCGTGGATGGCGGGACATCTCGCCGCGGGCACCGTCGCCCGCGCCGGCGCGCTTGGCCCGGTCGACGCCTTCGGCGTCGAGGACCTGGAGCGGGCCGCCGCCACGGCCGGACTGCGCCGGGTGGGCTGACACCCGGTCAGCACCGCCGGCGGGTCAGTACCGCCAGCGGGTCGCCGCGACGACGGCAGCCGGGTCAGCCTCGGCGAAGCGGTCGATCTCCGCGCGCCGGACGGCGGCGACCGCGTCGTGCAGCTCCCGTCCCAGGGCGCGGTGCAACACCTCGTCGGCCTCGAAGGCGGCGACCGCCTCGCCCAGGCTGGTGGGCAGGCGCCGGATGCCGCGGCGGGCCCGTTCGGCGGGGTCGAGCGAGGCCGGGTCGACGCCCACCGGCTCCGGCAACGCGGCCGCCGCCGCGAGCCCCGCCTGCCCGGCGGCCAGCAGACCGGCCACCAGAAGGTAGGGATTCGCGGCAAGGTCGAAGGACTTCACCTCCAGGTTCGCCGCCTGGCCGGCCGCGGCCGGCGGCCCGGGGATCATCCGCAGCGCGGCCTCCCGGTTCTCCCGACCCCAGCAGGCGTGGACACCCGCCCACGTCGATGGCACCAGTCGCAGGTAGGAGGCAACGCTCGGGGCGCCGAGAGCCATCAGCGCCGGCAGCCGGCCGAGGATCCCGGCGGCGAACGCCTCCCCGGCAGCGGTCAGTCCGAGCGGCCCGTTGCCACCCGCCATGAGGTTGATCCGGCCCGGGCGGGCGGATCCCCCGCCGGCCCGGGCTGGGCCCCCCCGGTATGGGCCCCCCGGGTATGGGCCACCGGAGTTCGCCC
>NZ_CDWRCK010000171.1:0-9176 GCF_977927595.1 Frankia sp. CcWB3 | reverse complement strand
CCGCCACCGTCCGACCCGTACGCCCAGCCCCCGCCACCGGGCCCGCCACCGGCCCCGCGGGACGAACGCCATGATCCGTGGCGGAGCACGCCGCCGGTGGCGCCGGCAAACTCGTCCGCTCTGGAGGAGACCGCCGCGATGAGACGGGCGGACTTCGACGCCGCCGCCCCCCGGCCGGTCGAGAACCGGGAGCAAGGCGGCCCGCGGCCCGCATACTGGCCCGGCCCGCACGCCCACCGAAGCCGGCCGCATCCCCTCCTGGCTGCGCGATCCCGAGCCAGCCGGGCCGCCCGGCGGCCCGGCGGGACCGGGTCCCCGGGAGACGGGTCCCCGGGAACCGGGAAACGGCCGGGCGGGGCTCGCCACCAGCGCACTGCTGCCCGCTCCCCCAGAGACGGCGTCCCGCGGCTGGCGCAGGCTCGTGTACCAGGTCTCGGCGGGCGCGGTGAACCCCGGTCCGTCCCCCGACGAGGTTCGCGACCGCCGGCTCCTCGCGCGCATCCGGAACCCGCTGCACGGCTGTCACCGCATCGCGGTGATGTCCCTCAAGGGCGGCGTCGGCAAGACCACGACGACGGTGGCGGTCGGCTCCACGCTGGCCAGCCTGCGCGATGACCGGGTGGTGGCGATCGACGCGAACCCGGACCGTGGCACCCTGGGCTCCAGGGTGCCACGCACCTCCGCCCACACGGTGCGCGAGCTGCTGGCGGACGCTCCGCGTCTGCACCGGTACGTGGACGTCCGCAGGTACCTGTCACAGGCCGACTCGAGGCTGGAGGTGCTGGCGTCGGCCAACGATCCGGAGCTGTCGGACACCTTCGGGGACGCCGACTACCGGGCAGTCGACGATCTGCTGCAACGACACTACTCGATCCTGTTGACCGACTGTGGGACGGGCATCCTGCACAGTGCGATGCACGGGGTGCTGGAGCTGGCCGACACGCTGGTGATCGTGAGCAGCGCCAGCGCCGACGGCGGGTCCAGCGCGAGCGCCACTCTCGACTGGTTGGACGCGCACGGCTACTCCGACCATGTCCGCGAGGCGGTCGCCGTGATCTCAATGTTCCCCGTCCAGGGCGAGCGGGTCGACGTCGACACGCTGGAACGGCATTTTGAAGCCCGGACGCGACGGGTGGTCCGGGTCCCGTTCGACCCGCATCTGGCCGACGGGGGACGGATCGTGCTGTCGAGCCTGAAACGGGAGACGCGGGCGGCCTATCGGGAGATCGCCGGCGCGGTGGCCGAACGCTTCGGCGAGGAACGCCGCGGCTACCCGGGCGGCTGACGCCGCTGGCACCGCCGGCTGCCTCAGCACCTCAGCGGCCCAGCACCGCCACCGCCGTCCGCACGCCGGGACGACGCAGTTGCCGGGCGATGGTGGTCCGTCCCTCGATGAGCCGGGTGAACAGCCCGAAGGCGCCCGGGCCCGCCATGACCGTGTGCATCGCGCCCGGCCGGCGGGTGAACGCGGCCAGGACCTCTCGTCCCGCCGCCATCTCGGGGCCCAGGATCGTCTCGACGCGCGCGGGATAGGCGGCCAAGGCGTCGAGCGCCGTGGCACCCGGGCTAGGCGCCGTGGTACCCGGGCCAGTCGGCCTTGTATCCGTGACCCCCCTAGCCCGGGTCACGCCCGCCCTCGCGCGACCGACACCCACACTCGCCGCGGCGGCCGCCTCCCCGGCGGGCCGACCCGACCGTAATGCGAACGAGATGCCTTCGCGTGTCCACGGATCCAGGAGCCCGGCTGCGTCCCCCGCGACCAATACCCGGCCCCGACGCAGCGGGGAGCCGACGGCCCGCACCCGGGTGAGATGTCCGGAGTCATGCTGGCGCGGCAGGTCGGTGAGCCCGAGCCGGTCGACGAACCGGGTGTAATAGGCGCGCAGCGCGGCGCCCTCGGCACGATCACCGATCACGCCGACCGTGAGCACCCGTCCCTTGGGGAACACCCACCCGTAGGAACCCGGCACCGGCCCCCAGTCGATGAGCATGCGCCCGGCCCATCGCGCGGCACGCGCCGGGTCGGCGACAAACTCGCCCTCCAGGCCGACGTCGACCTGGTCACAGCGGACACCGGCATAGGTGCCACAACGACCCGAGGTGCCGTCCGCACCCACCACCACCCGAGCGCGCAGGCCCGCCCCCGCGCGGAGACGCACGGTCACCCAACCGTCATCCTGATCCCCGGCGTCCTCTGCGATCCCGGCCTCGCCCGGCCCGGTCACATCCCGACCGGTCCCGCCCGGCCCGCTCTCGGTCAGCCCCACCACGTGCGCACCGGTCCGCACGGTCGCGCCGGCCGCAGCCGCCGCGGCCAGGAGAGCGGCGTCCAGATCGGATCGCATCACCATCGACATCCAGGGACGGCCGCCGGACCGGCCGCGGGTGACCTCGAAGCGGCCGTCCCAGGTCATCGTCAGCGAGCTGACGCTGGCTCGGACCAGACCGGTCAGTTCGGTGCCGAGATAATCCGCCGAAAGGCCGACCAGGCCGCCACCGCAGGTCTTGTAGCGAGGTACCGCCGAGCGTTCGAGCACGCACACCCGGGCCCCGGCGTTCGCCGCCGCCCGCGCCGCGCTGCCACCGGCCGGGCCCGCCCCGACGACAATGACGTCAAAGGTGTTCTCCGGATCGTCAACCCTGCTCACGGCGCTTCATCCTCCCGGACACCGCACCCCCACCCCGACACCGCACCCCACCCCGACACCGCGGTCTGGCGCCGACGCCGTCAGCGCAGGGTGAGGCTGCGTCCAACAAGACCCGCCCGCACCCGGCGTTCGTGTGCGGTCAGTGCCGTGGTGTCGGCCAGTGCCCGTTGATAGGCCACCCGCAGCGCGGCGGCCGGCTCCTCACAGCGGTCCGCCTCGCTTCCGGGCGCGAGATCCCAGACGGGAACGACGAGCCCGTCGGCGCGGAAGAACCCGATGAACCTGGAGCCCTCCCCCACCGTGAGACGTTCGGCCGCAGCCAGGCGAGCCAGCGCATCCAGCAACGCCTCCTCGGTGGGGGCGACGTCGGCGCCCGCGCCGATGGGAGCGACCGCCTCGGCCTCGGAGCCGGTGCCCGCCGCAGTACCCGCCGCGCCCAGCCAGGCCAGCGGAAGCGCCCACCGCAGGTGCCAGCGGTCACCGGGGTGGCACCAGTAGGCAGCCGGCACCGAGGTGAGCCGGACGGTGGGCACCACGGTGGCGTTGGCGCGCTCCAGCATCACCGCCACCTCCTGGTTCGGACCGCTCTCCTCGTCCGACGGTGGCAGCCACCATCCGAACCCGGAATGAACGGTGATGCCCAGGGGTGCCGGGTCCAGCAGGTCGGTGAGCCGGGGCAACCCGGCGAGTCCCGCGGGCAGTTGTTCCACGAGGCGCGGCGCGGAGGCAGGCGGGATGTCGATCACACTCCCCGGCTCAGCGGCGAGTGCGGCGAGCAGGGCACCGGCGACATCCCGCGATGCGTCCAGACCCGGAAGGGCGATCTGCAGGGCGACCAGGATTTCGCCGTCCTCGCGCACCAGGGCGGGGGCGGCCTGCGGCAGCATCGTGCAGAGCGTGATGCGCCGGTCGGCGTGCTCAGGATGGTCGGCGAGGTAGGCCGCCGCCAGGGTCAGCGGCGCGGTGGCGCTGGGCACCAGCTCCCGCAGGGCGACCAGGTCCGGCTCGTCGCGGCGGCCCGCGAACGGGCGCAGCACGGGAGCCGGCCGGTTCCGCTCGCCGTGGCACGCCTTGTAACGACGGCCCGACCCGCAGGGACAGGGTTCCCGCGGTCCGACGGCGGGGATGGCCCCATCGGATCCGTGGACAGACGGGCGGCGACGGCTCCGTGCGGCTCCCCCGCCAGAGCCGGGCGTGGCGACTCGTGCCGGGCGGGTGCCGGGACGCTGGGGTGCGGGTCGGCGAGCGATCACGACCTCCTGGGGTAGAGGCCGTCACGCGCGGTCATGGACTTCCTGCGGGTAAGGCTAAGCCATGGTCGGCGGATGACGAGGGTGCCGGGTGGCGGCCGCGCCCGTGGCACACACCACCGCTCCCGTCGCGGGAGCGGGCCCCGTCGTAGGAGCGGGCCGACGGAGAGCCGACAGCCGACAGATCCGGTCGACGACAGATGCATCCCCGGCATCTCGGGCGCCCATTCAGGGATAACCCTCTTCCACGGCAGGGACTATCCCGTCACTGCGGAACCATTACCACGGATACCGCACGCGGCCCCCTCCTCAATGGGCACGATGAACACAGCCGTTCGGCGGACGGGCCCTGGCGGGACTGATGGCGAGCATCATCGACGCTCGTCCGCAAGCCACCGTCACCGTGGCGGCACATCCAGGAAGACGACGCCGCGGGAACCGGTGAAAGGCCGCTCGACAGGCGGCGCCCGCGGCATTCATCTCGATATATGGGGGGTCGGTGGCGAAGGTCGTCGTTGCCGGCGGGGGCATTGCTGGGATCGCCTGCGCCAGCACACTGCTAGCCGAGGGAATCACCGTGGATGTCCGTGACCGGGGCCGCGTGATCGGCGGACGGATGGCCTCACGGTGGATAGACGGGCGCATCGTGGACTCCGGCGCGTCGTACTTCACCGCCACCTCGCCGGAGTTCCGCGAAGTCGTGGACGATTGGTTCATCCGTGGCCTGGTACGCCCCTGGACGCACCGAATGTCGGTAATCAGTGGGCCGACCGCCACCTTGGCCGAGCCGCGTTCCGGCCCGCTGCGGTACGCCGCCCCACGCGGGCTGCGTTCCCTGGTCGCCGACCTCGCGTCCCGCGCCGGGGTGCAGGTCGCGCAGTCCACGCCGATCCGCCGGATCACCCCGGGTCCCCGCGTCGACGACGAGGCCGCCGACGCGGTGGTCCTCGCGATGCCCGACCCGCAGGCGCTGCGCCATCTCGACCCGGCCTGCACCGAGGAGCGGGCGCAGCTCGCCGGCTGGCCCTACCGGTGCTGGGCACCGATCGACGGAGCCTTCGTCCACGACGACGATACGATCGCCTGGATCGCCGACGACGGCCGTCGCCGGGGTGACAGTGCCGCCGTCCTGGTCGCCCACTCGACGCCGGATTTCGCGCGGGCGCGGCTGGCCGACCCCGCGGCGGCCGGGCCCGATCTCGTCGCGGCACTACGGCGCCTGCTCACCATCACGGTGCAACCCAGTTGGACGTACGTGCAAAGGTGGACCTTCGCCCGCCCGGACCGTCCGCACGAACAGCCGTACTACCTGTCCGGCAGTGGGATCGGGCTCGCCGGCGACGGCTGGGGAACACCGAAGATCGAGAATGCCTGACACTCGGGCACCGAGCTGGGCCGAGCCCTCGCCGCCCGATTGAGATAACCGATTGCGATAACCTATCGCAATAACCGATTACGATGACCGATGGCATGTGACCGGATCGAGCCTGCGCCGGCGTAGGTCGTTCGGTTGATGATGCGTGACGCGGGTACACCCTCCGGCATGGAGATCAAAGTAAGCCTGTCGTTGCCCCACGATGAGATCTCCATACCCGTAGTTCGACGTATCTGCACGCAGTCCCTGAAAGTCCTGGGCGTCAGCCAAGAATGCATTTACGATGTTGAACTTGCATTGACAGAAGCGTGCGACAATGTTCTTCTACATGCCCATGACAGCGACGAGTACGAGGTTTTGGTGGGAGTGGACAACGAAGTCGCCATCATCGAGGTGAGCGATCGCGGCGACGGTTTCGACGGCATGGATAATCTCGATCGGACGGCCCGCCAGAACAGCGATTTCCCCAGGCCGGAAAATGTTCCCGAGCAAGGCCGTGGCATCTTTCTCATGCGCGCTCTGATGGACCGGGTGCAGTTCCACCAGGTGGACGGCCCCCATCGGGGCACCCGCGTGCATCTGGAGAAGACTCTCACCTGGGAGGAGATCGCTCCCGGGGAGCGGCTGAGCCGGGCGCGGACGGGGCCCTGGCCCGCTGCCCGCCCGGAGGTGGCCGAGGGCATCCATCCGGTCTGACGTCTCCCGCCGTCCCCCGCCGACTCCCTTCGTCGATCGGCCGACTCCCTTCCTCGACCGGCCGCCCCACAATCCGACCGGCTACGCTGACGGGAGTGGACTCCGAGGGATCTGGGCGGGTATCGCGATGGGTGTGGTAGTGACCGAGGCGGCCCCGCCCGCCCGGATCGGGATCGTCACCTTCCCCGGCTCCCTCGACGACCGGGACACGGCGCTCGCAGTGCGGGCCGCCGGTGCCGAACCGGTCTCCCTCTGGCATGGCGACAGCGATCTCGCCGGCGTCAATGCCGTCATCCTGCCCGGCGGATTCTCCTACGGTGACTACCTGCGCGCCGGTGCGATAGCCCGGTTCTCGCCCATGGTGGCGGCCCTCGTCCCGGCGGCCCGCGCGGGCCTGCCGATTCTCGGCATCTGCAACGGGTTTCAGGTGCTCTGCGAGGCCGGCCTGCTCCCCGGGGCATTGACTCGCAACGTGGGACTGCACTTCGTCTGCCGCGACCAGCGGTTGCGGGTCGAGGCGCCGGGCACTGCCTGGACCCGCGGCTACCAGGACGGCGAGGAGATCGTCATCCCGGTGAAGCACGGGGATGGTCGCTATGTCGCGGCCCCGGGCGTGCTCGCCGAACTCGAGGCGGCCGGGCGGGTTGTGGTGCGCTACGTCGGCGGGAATCCCAACGGGTCGGCCGCCGACATCGCCGGGATCTGTAACGAGAGCCGGACGATCGTGGGCCTGATGCCGCATCCCGAGCACGCTGTTGACGACCTCACCGGCCCTGGGGTCGGCGGGCTTCGCATGTTCACCTCGGTACTGTCCGGCGTTTTGTCGGCTTTTTCCTCTTAAAGAGGGATTTTTGGTTACGAAGGGGTCTCCTTGTCCGCCCGGGAGCCCGGATCAGGGGATATCGGCGAGGATGGGAGGGTGACCGGCAACCCCGCCGCCCCCGCGGCCACCTCCGTGAGTCCCCCCGCCGAGCAGCCCTACCGGGAGCTGGGGCTCACCGACGACGAGTACGCCCTGATCATCGCGACCCTCGGTCGCCGGCCCAGCGACGCCGAACTCGCGATGTACTCGGTGATGTGGAGCGAGCACTGCTCCTACAAGTCCTCCAAGGTGCATCTGCGGCAGTTCCGGGATACCCCGTCGACGGACCGGCTGCTGGTGGGCATGGGGGAGAACGCGGGCGTCGTCGACGTCGGCGAGGGGCTGGCGGTCACCTTCAAGATCGAGTCGCACAACCACCCCAGCTTCGTCGAGCCATACCAGGGGGCCGCGACGGGTGTAGGCGGCATCGTCCGCGACATCCTGACCATGGGGGCCCGCCCGATCGGCGTGCTCGACCCGCTGCGCTTCGGCGAGGCCGACGCTGCGGACACCGCCCGGGTCCTGCCCGGGGTCGTCGCCGGCATCGGTGGCTACGGCAACTGCCTCGGCCTGCCCACCATCGGCGGCGAGGTCGTCTTCGACCCGACCTACGCGGGTAACCCGCTGGTCAACGCCCTGTGCGTCGGGGTCATGCCGGTCGATCGGGTGCAGACGTCGGCGGCGACCGGGGTCGGCAACGCCGTCGTCCTGCTCGGCGCCAGGACCGGCCGGGACGGCATCGGCGGCGTCTCGATACTGGCGTCGGCGACCTTCGACGAGGGCGGCGGCCCGGCCCGGCGGCCCTCGGTGCAGGTCGGCGACCCGTTCACCGAGAAGATCTTGATCGAGGCCTGCCTGGAGCTGTTCGACCGCAAGCTCGTCACCGGCATCCAGGATCTCGGCGGCGCCGGGCTGACCTGCGCGCTGACCGAGACCACCGCCGCGGGCATCGCCACCGGCCAGCCCGGCGGCATGGAGGTCGACCTCGACCTCGTGCCCCTGCGCGAGGCGTCGATGGCCGCGCACGAGATCCTCGCGAGCGAGTCCCAGGAGCGCATGCTGGCGATCGTCACGCCCGAGGCGCTGCCCGAGGTTCTCGCCCTCGCCGAGCGCTGGGGTGTGCTCGCGACCAGGATCGGCACCGTCACCAACAGCGGTCGGCTGACCGTACGCTGGCATGGCGAGGTCGTCGTCGACGTTCCGCCCGGATCACTCGCCGACGATGGCCCAGTCTACGAGCGCCCTCTGCGCCGCCCGGTCGACTTCGACCTGGTCCGGGCGGACGCGCCCACGCCCGCCCGGCTCGCCCGGCCACGGACCGGGCCGGAGCTGCGGGAGACCCTGCTGCGGCTGGTCGCCTCCCCGAACCTGTGCTCGCGGGCCTGGGTGACCGACCAGTACGACCGGTACGTGCAGGCGGGCACCGTGCTCGCCCAGCCGGAGGACGCGGGCGTGCTCCGGCTGTCGGCGGCCACCGGCCTGGGGATCGCGCTCGCCACCGACGGCAACGGGCGGTACGCACGGCTCGACCCGTTCGCCGGCACCCAGCTCGCCCTGGCGGAGGCGTGCCGCAACGTGGCCGCCACCGGATCGGTGCCGATCGCGGTGACGAACTGCCTGAACTTCGGCTCCCCCGAGGATCCCGAGGTGATGTGGCAGTTCGCCCAGGCGTGCGCGGGCCTCGCCGAGGGCTGCCGGCGGCTCGGCCTCCCGGTAACGGGCGGCAACGTCTCGTTTTACAACCAGACCGGCTCGACGCCGATCCATCCGACCCCGGTGATCGGGGTACTCGGCCTGTTCGACGACGTCACTCGCCGGACGCCCATCGGCTTCGCCGAGGAGGGAGACGTCCTGATCCTGCTCGGCGACACCGCCGACGAATTCGGCGGCTCGGAGTGGGCGTGGGTGACGCATCGCCATCTCGGCGGCGAGCCGCCGGCCGTCGACTTCGCCCGGGAAAAGCTGCTCGGCGAGATCCTCGTCGCCGGTTCCCGCGACGGCATGCTCACCGCCGCGCACGACCTCTCCGACGGTGGGCTCGCCCAGGCGCTCGTCGAGTCGTGCCTGCGCGGCGGGCACGGCGCCCGGATCATCCTGCCGGCCGGATCAGACCCGTTCGTCGAGCTGTTCAGCGAGTCGGCCGGCCGCGCCGTCGTCGCGGTGCCCCGCACAGAGGAACTGCGCTTCACCGGCATGTGCGAGGTGCGGGGCCTGCCGTGGCGGCGCGTCGGTGTCGTCGACCGGGACACCCTCGACGTACAGGACGCCTTCACCGTCGGCCTCGACGAGCTGCGCGCGGCGCACGAGGGAACGCTGCCGGCGCTGTTCGGCCGGCTCACCTAGTC
>NZ_CDWRCK010000170.1:4389-9558 GCF_977927595.1 Frankia sp. CcWB3 | reverse complement strand
GCACGAGAACGAGGCCGCCCTGCACACCGGGTCGCACGTTCCCGACGGATTCGTCCGCCTCGATGGCGGGATGACGGGAGTCGTGCAGGTCGGCCACACCCGGGTGGAGGTCGCCCGGCTCCGGCCACTGGTCGCGAAGCTCGCCCGTAACCACCCCGTCGTCGTGCTCGCCGTTCCCCGGGGGGAGCTGGCCGGCAACCCGGCCGGCCCGTCCGCGGTCGCCGACGGTGGCGGCCTGCCGGCGACGGTCTTCACCGTGGAGATCTGAGCCCGGCGAGATGCTCGGCGAGCAGCTCGGCGAGATGCCGCCCGCGCCGGGCGGCGACGTGTTCGGCCTGGGCCCGGCAGGAGAATCCGTCGGCGAGCAGCACGGTGCCCGCGGGAGCCGAGGCGATCGCCGGGCCCAGGGTGCGGGCGGCGATCGCCATCGACACGTCGTAGTGCCCGGCCTCCATGCCGAAGTTGCCGGCCAGGCCGCAGCACCCGGCGAGGACGGTGACGTCCGCGCCGGCCACCGCCAGCAGGCCGCGGTCGGCGGCGAATCCCATGACCGCGTGCTGGTGGCAGTGCGGCTGGGCGAGGACGCGCACCCCGTCGAGGCGCGGCGGAGTCCAGCCGACGGTGTCGCCGAGCAGCTCGGCGAGGGTACGCACCGCACCGGCGACCAGCGCGGCGGCGGGGTCGCCCGCGAGCAGCTCGACGAGGTCGCCGCGCAGCACCGCCGTGCAGGACGGTTCCAGACCGACGATCGGCGTCCCGGCCCGGGCGTACGGCGCGAGGCGGTCGACGGTCGCCCGCAACCGGCGGCGCGCGCCGTCGAGCTGGCCGGTGGTGATCCAGGTGAGACCACAGCACGCGGGGCCCGGCGGCACGATCACCCGGTAGCCGGCGTCCGCCAGCACTGCCACGGCGGCTCGGCCGACCTCGGGGGAGAAGGCCTCCGTGAACGTGTCGATCCACAGCACCACCTCCCGGCTGTGGGCCTCGCGTCTGTGGGCCGGCCGCCCGTCAGCCAGGTACCCGTTTCCCCGGTCCGGGCCGCCGTGCTCGCGCCACCAGCGGCTGAACGGTTGCCTGGCGAAGGCCGGCACCTCGCGGCGCACGTCCATGCCCCCCACCCGCAGCAGCAGCCGTCGCACCGCCGGTCCGGCCAGCACCGCGTTGACCAGGCGTGGCGCCCGCCCGGCGACCCGGGCCCAGCGGGGCAACCAGCCGAGCACGTAATGGCTGACCGGCCGGAGCCGATGCCGGTAGGCGCGGAACAGCACCTCGGACTTGTACGTCGCCATGTCCACCCCGGCCGCGCAGTCGCGCGCGCACGCCTTGCACGACAGGCACAGGTCGAGCACCTCGGCCACCTCCGGGGCCCGGGCGCCCCCGGCACCTCCGCGGACCAGCGAGCCGTTCGCCATCTCCTGCAGCACCCTGGCCCGGCCGCGGGTGGAATCCTTCTCGTCGCGCGTCGCGAGGTACGACGGGCACATGAAGCCGCCGGCCGCCGGCGTGTCGGCCCGGCAGGTGCCCAGCCCGACGCAGCGGTGGACGGCCCGCCCGAACTCCCCCGCGTCGGCGGTGAAGGCGAATCCGCCGCTGGCGGGCAGCGGGCGAGCCGCCGGCAGGCGCAGGTCGGCGTCGATCGGCCTCGGCCGGACCAGCACACCCGGATTGAGAAGATCGTCCGGATCGAACAGGGCCTTGAAACCGGCGAAGACGCCGAGCGCGGCCGGCGAGTACATCCTGGCCAGCAGCTCACCGCGGGCCCGGCCGTCCCCGTGCTCACCGGATATCGAGCCGCCGTAGGAGGCGACCAGGTCGGCGGCCTCGGTCAGGAACGGGCGCAGGCGCCCCGGGGCGTCCGCCAACGGTAGATCAAGCCGGATGTGCACGCAGCCGTCCCCGAAGTGTCCGTACGGCACCCCGTCGATCCGGTGCGCACGCAGCAGGTCCTCGAAGTCACGCAGGTAGGCCCCCAGGCGCTGCGGCGGCACGGCCGCGTCCTCCCAGCCGGGCCAGGCCGGTTCCCCCGCCGCGGTCCGCCCGGCGAGACCCGCGCCGTCCTCGCGGATCCGCCAGAGGGCGCGGGTCTGCGGGCCGGTGGGCAGCACCCGGGTGGCCCTCGTGCCCGCGGCGGCCGCCAACGCCCGGCCGGCCGCGAGCGTCTCCGCCGGGCTCGCCCCACCGACCTCGACGAACAGCCAGCCGGTGCCGGCGGGAAGCTCCGGTACGGCCCGCGGTCCCCGGTGCCGGCGCACGATGTCGACCAGGCGCGCGTCCATGCCCTCCACCGCCAGCGGAGCGTGCGGGAACAGCAGCGGCACGGCGTCCGCGGCGGCCGGCATGTCCGGATAGCCCAGCACGACCATCGCGGTCGCGGCCGGTCGGGGGACGAGGCGGACGGTCGCCCCGAGCACGACCACGCAGGTGCCCTCGGAGCCCACCAGTGCCTTCGCCAGGTCGCCGCCGCGTTCGGGCAGCAGGTGCTCCAGCGAGTAGCCGGAGACCTGGCGGGGGAACCTGCCGAGTTCGGTGCGCAGGACCGCCAGGTTGGCCCGGACGAGGTCGTCGAGCCCGGGGACTGCCGGATGCCCGGAGCCACCCGAACGCCCGGAGCCACCCGGGCCGACCCGCAGCCGACGTCCCGTGCCGTCGAGCACGTCGAGGTCGACGATGTTGTCGGCGGTCCGGCCGTAGGCGATCGCCCGTGCGCCGCAGGCGTTGTTGCCGATCATGCCGCCGATGGTGCAGCGGGCATGGGTGGAGGGATCCGGACCGAATCGCAGCCCGTGCCGGCCAGCCGCCGCCTGGAGGCTGTCCAGGATGACCCCGGGCTGCACGCTCGCGGTGCGGGCGGCCGGGTCCAGGGAGATGACGCGGTGCAGGTGGCGGCTGAGATCCATCACCACCCCGGGGCCCACGGCGTTGCCCGCGATGGAGGTGCCCGCTCCCCGGGTGGTCAGCGGGGTCGCGGTGGACCGGCAAACCGCCACGATCGCCAGGATGTCCTCGACCTCCCGGGGGAACACCACGACCGCGGGTGGCACCCGGTAGTTCGAGGCGTCGGAGGAGTACTCGGCCCGGCGCCGGGCCGAGGCGTCGACCATGGGCCGGACCGCTCGATCATGATCCACACTGGTGCCAGCGACCATCGACCCGGCCGTGGTCGGTCGCTCCCCGAGCGCCGCCCGCAGCATCCGGGCCAGCTCCGCCCGGTCCCCGGCCCCTGTTCCGACCCCGGCCCGGTCACCGAGACGCCGAAACTGTCGGCGAAACTGTTCGACCCGCACGCGACGCTGCTCCCGCTGCACCCCACCATCCTCGCCACGGGCCGGGCCGGCCGCACCGGATCGGCCTGCCACTGTGGATCTTCAATGAGATCACCCTCCCGGAACCCGGGCACGGCACGGTCGGTGGCCTCCTTCGGCCGCTCACTGATGTTGACCATGCCGACGATCCTGCCCCCTGGTCACAGTGCTGCACGACTGGTTGACCCACCCAGTCCAGCCCTTGGGCAGCATGATCTCCAGCTCGGTTCGCAGTTCCCCACCGTCCTGCAGGCGGCTCCACTTGTAGATCGTCTCGTGGGACACGCGCATGCTCTCGTCATCGGGGAACTCCTTACGCACTCTCTCGCTGATCCGTTTCGGGGACCACTTCTCGTCCAGGCCCGCGTTGACCTCGTCGCGCAACGGCGGCGACGCGACGAGTTTGCGTTCCTTCGGACGCGCGCGCATCGCGTCACAACGCGCCTGCGCGTCCGCCGCCCAGTATGCTTCCTCGCCGCCGTTACGCTCGATCTCCCGTGAAAGCGTCGAGTGATGCCGGCCGAGCATCTTCGCGATGATCCGCGCTGATTGGTTCCGACCCAGCTCTCGGGAAATTACCTCCCGCTCCTCGATTGTCAACTGCTCCCGCCGGCCCATCCACCATCAGTCCCTCGGCTCCACCATCCAGTCCCTCGACGCCAAAGCGATCATCATATCGAGACGTTGCTACGCCCATTTGACCCCGCCATGTCCATGGTCGACCGGTCAGCGCGCCTGGGCCCGTACAAGCAGATACTCAGCGTCGAGCTCGACCCGGTCCGCCACCACGGAATTCTCAGTGAAACAGCTCTCGATCTCCTGTCGCAATTCCCGCGCGGCCGGTGGGTCCAGCGAGATCAGGGCGGCGACGTGGGGCGGGGAGTAACGGAGGAAGAAGTCCGCGGCGGCCGCCGCTGTCGGGAAGGAGTACCTGATACACGCGGATATGCACTCGATGTCGTGAAAGTAGGGCGTGAGCCTGGGGAGCACGACGTCGCGCACTCCCCACTCATTGGGCTCGGGCAGGCTCTCGGGGAGGGGGAGGCGACGCTTTATGATCGCGTTGAGCCGGCCCATGAACCCGGTAGGGGTGAAGTTCGCCAGGCCAACCTGGCCGCCGGGCCGCAGCACTCGGTGGACCTCGGCGGTGGCCGCGTCGGGTCGCGGTGCGAACCAGATGCCGCAGGCGGAGAGAGCCACGTCGCAGCTGGCGTCCGACAAGGGAAGGTCCTCGGCATCGCCTTCGAGGACGGTGATCTCCAACCCGGCCTCCTGGGCCCGGGCCCGGGCCAGCTCCACCATCCGCGGCGTGATGTCGACGGCGGTGACCAGCGCGCCCCGTCGGCCCGCGGCTAGCGCTACGTTCCCGGTGGCGGTGGCCACGTCGACAACCCGCTGGCCCGCCCGCACTCCGGCCCAGTCGCACAGCGCTTCGGCAATGGGTAGCTGCCGGTCGGCGATCAGCTGGTAGTCCCCCATAGTCCAGATGATCCGACCGCGATTCTTGACGCCATGTGGGTCATCCGTCGTCATGGCATGCCTCCCGTCGATAGAGTGAGCGTTCCGTGATGTCGCGTGGCGGCTGAGCTGCAGGGCAAGGAAGAGTTATCGCGCGTCTCGTGACGAAGCTGAACAAGCATCACTCCTCCACCGAACGGGCCGGCAGTTCCATTGGGCTCCCTCTCAAGACAGTGCTCACGAGCGCAGACGACATTCGGTCAGCGCGAAAGGCGTTGAGGCAGAGATGACACGAGGTCGTTGAGGATTCTCGTCCACCGCGAACGCCACCGCGTCATCTGCCTACCAGCTTCTCCGAGACGACACGGCGTACCGCTTGCGCTACCTGCTCGACGTCAAGCAGTGTCTG
>NZ_CDWRCK010000170.1:0-4255 GCF_977927595.1 Frankia sp. CcWB3 | reverse complement strand
TCACGTATTTGTTACTTCATTACGTCCCCCAAGGGGCGGGCTAAACGGTGTCGGTACATCTGCAGCCGTCACTCGTACCGGAGCCGCCATCAGCCGCCAGAATCGCTCCTCGGCGAGCGAGGCGACAAGCTCGCTCGCGAAGCTGCAGGTGCGGGGTGCCGGATCGACGACGACGACCCGGCCAGTTTTCTCAACCGAAGCGTTGATCGTCTCGTAATCCAATGGAACGAGCGAGCGCGGGTCGACGACCTCGACCGAGATCCCCTCTGTCTCAAGCCTCTGCGCAGCAGCAAGAGCGACTCTGACAGCACCAGCGATCGCAACCACCGTCACGTCAGTCCCCTCACGCTTTATATCCGCCAAGCCAAGTGGAATCACGTAGTCTTCATCCGGGACCGGGCCCCGCATTTCGAACAGCGTAGCGTCCCTGAACAGCAGCACCGGATCGTCCTCACGAATCGCTGCCGTTGTCAGCCCCTTCATGTCGTACGGAGTGCTCGGAGCGACGATCTTCAAGCCCGGGCTGTTGGCGAACAGCGCGAACGGACGATCCGCGTGATGGGCGGCTTCCGAATTACCATAGAAGACTGGCACAAGCAGCAGTAGCGGTACCTTCGCCTGCCCACCCGACATATAGCGGATCTTCGCCGCCTGATTCACTATCTGATCCATCGCCGAGTACAGAAATGTCGAGCACGCCATATCGATCACCGGACGGAGACCCGTCAATGCTGCCCCCACGCCGACACCGACGGAAGCCGCCTCCGAGATCGGTAGATTCCGAATACGCTCCTTACCGAACTCATCAACAGGGAAACGGCCATACAGGTTGGCCCGCAAATCCTGAGCCATAAAGAACACCGACGGATCGTGGCGCATCTTCTCAGCAATCGCCGCAAGAGTCGCATCGAAATACGTCAGCTGTGTCGTTTCCCGCACCTCAGTGCCCATCACCGGCTCCTGATCGCAATCGGGTTGACGAACACGTCCTCGAACGCCTCACCGGGCTCGGGAAGTGGGCTTTCCTGGGCAAAAAGGATAGCTCCCTCCATCTCCCTGGCCACCTCGGCTTCCAGGTGCACAGCATCCTCGCCAGTCAGTACCCCACGGCTACGGAGCTCTTCCCGGAACAACACGATCGGATCCCGCGCCCGCCACTCCTCCACCTCCTCTGGCGAGCGGTAGCGCGGCAAGCTCCCTTGCGAGTCGACGACCTCGACGTGCTCACGGAAGCGATACGTCTTCGCATCAACCAGGCTCGGCCCGCCTCCGGAACGAGCACGCGCCGCCGCCGCCGAAACCGCCGCATACACCGCCAGCACATCCTGACCATCAACGCAGGCGCCCGGCATCGCATAGGCCGCCGCCCGGTCGGCGACATTCTCCACTGCCATCGCCTCCTGAATTGGGGACGTTACCGCATAACCATTGTTCTCGCAGAGAAAAACCGTCGGCACAGCCCAAATCGCCGCCAGATTCAACGCCTCGTGAAACGGACCAGCGTTCGCAGTGCCATCACCAAAAAAGCTCAAACATACCTGACCTGTCTCGCGCATCTTCGCGCTCAATCCTGCTCCAACCGCAATCGGCAAACTCCCACCAACAATCCCCGACTCACCAAGGCTGCCCACCGAGAAATCCGTCAGATGCAACGACCCACCCTTGCCCCGGCAGACTCCTGCTGACTTCCCAAGGAGCTCAGCCATCAACGGACCAAGTTGCGAACCTTTACCGATCAAATGGCCGTGCGACCGATGATAGCCGATCATATAGTCATCGCCGCGAAGAGCCATACACGCCCCAACAGCCGCGGCCTCATGCCCGATCGACGTATGAAGCCATCCAGGAAGCAAACCCTTCGCCTGCAACTCAATAGCACGCTCATCGAAGTGTCGAATACGCAGCATACGCCGCTGCATCTCGATCAAACTCTCACTGCTCAAAGTCGCATCTATAAGAGGCTGGCCTATTTTTCCCCGGGCCGATTCCATAACCCCGATCCTATCTCTGTCTTCTACCGTTATGGCCATGTTCGGATGGGCGAATGAAAGGTTGGCAAATCAAGCTAAGGGGACGTAATGAAGTAACAAACACGCGATCGAGAGCATCATCGCAGGTCACAGGCCTGTGGAGGATTCGAAACGCGCAAGTTATTTCATTTCGACTCCTAATGCGACAGACCCAGTAGCAGATCGGCGTAGGACATGGGGATGTCGGGTTCGGCCTCCAAAGCGAGTGATCGTCGGTGTCGCCGATGAATAATATCGGCCTGCATGCCAGGTATAACGGCTGTTTCGAGCTCAACGAACGCGCCTAGTCCGACAACCTCGTCAAGATGAACGATAGTCGAGTCGAGTCTCCATTCCTCCCGGGTCTTGACCACGTCGACCAGCACTCCCAGCAAAGCCCCGAAGACGTTCCTGCACGAATCGGGATCGGTGACGTCGGTTGTGATGTATATGCACCGCCGGTCGGGCCCCTGATGTCGGTGGTATGCGACCAGTTGTGCGGCGTCTACGGACACCCGAAGTTTGAGCCAACCGACCGGTACCTGGAAGTAGGTATCGCGTTGATGCACGAATGTATCGAGAGACCCACCCGCGTCGGTCAGCCGCTTCCGAACCTCAGTCAAGCCGGCACATCGGATCTTCGTTTCGAACAGCTCTGGCATGGTCACTAATCCGGTCTGGTGCGTGCGATCTCCAGGCGTACTGGACCGCGTACGAAAAAAGACTGTCCATAGTCGATGGTGGTGACGACGTAGTCAGGAACGAACGACAGCAACTGCTCCAGAGCCAGGCGTGCCTCGACGCGTGCGAGCGGAGCGCCGAGACACAAATGGATTCCATGACCGAATCCGAGGTGCCGATTGGGTGAGCGAGTAATATCGAACCGCTCTGGATGGGGGAAGCGGATGGGATCGCGGCCTGCCGCAGCGGTCAAGACCCAGACGGTTTCGCCGGGCAACAGGGAGACCGCACCGATCGCGGTATCCTCGGTCACCGTTCTGGGGTCGAACTGCGCCGGTCCACTGAACCGGATAACCTCCTCCACGGCAGCTCCGGTGAGTGAGCGGTCGGCAAGCAGAGCACGGCGCTGGTCGTGATGCGCGGCGATCAGAACGATCGCGTTGGCGATCAGCTTGGCCGTGGTCTCGGTACTCGCCATAAGGAGTAGTACACAGGCGGCTACGACCTCCGGTCTGGTCAGGGTTCCCATGCGATGGGCTGCCAGCAGGTGCGCTAGCAGGCTGTCCTCGGCCGGCGCCTCACTGGCCAGTCTGCTGCGGGTATAGTCTGCCAACGCCATCCCCGCGCTCACCGCATTTCGGTAGAGTGCCGCGGCCGTTGGCTCGGTGTCCGCCAACACCGCGGCAACGCTGCCGACGGCCATCTCCTGTGTCCATCGAATGACCTGGCTGCTGTCCGACTCCGGGACGCCCAGCATCCTGCAGGTGACCAGGGCGGCGAGTGGGAACGCCACGCCAGTGAGCACGTCAATGGGTTCCCCGTCGCGTAGTGGCTCCCGCAGAGCGGCGAACACATCCTCGACAGTGGCGCGGACGAGCGGCTCCCAGCGCGCCACGGCGCGTACTGTGAAGCAGTGGCGCAGCACGGAACGTAGCCGGTCGTGGTCAGGTGGATCGCTGCCCAGCATGGTGGCTGCACCGTCGTACCACGGTCCGAATTTCTCATCGGCGAGTACCCGCGAGGAGTAACGGGAGGGATCCCCGAGAATCGCCACTGCGTCATCGTATCCAGTCACCATCCACACGTCGGCCAATCCGTTATAAACACACCTGCCGAGCAACCGGATTCGTTCATAGATCGGAAACGGGTCGGCGACCACCTCCGGCGACATGAAGTTGATGTTCAGTACGGGTGTTCGGGGGGTCGTAGTCACGCCGGGACCTTTCCGAGCAGAATCATGTACTCCAGGTCGATACGAATGCCGTCAGATGTCATCGATGACCTTGTGGTGAGCCGTTCGACCTCGGCGGTGAGCTTGTCCACCTGTGCCGGATCTAGACCACTGCAGGCCGCGATATGGGACGCGGAGTTGGTGAACAAGAACTCTGTGGCAGCCCCAGCGGACGCGAAGTTCCACGGGACGGTCGCGGTGAATGTCATCACGTCGGTGAAGTGTTGTTCGAGCCGGGTGATGGCCACTGCTTCGTTGGCCCAGTCGTTGCGCTCCGGAACACCGTCCGGCAGCGGTCGATAAGCCTTGATGATCTCCTCGACCTGGCCAAAGG
>NZ_CDWRCK010000169.1:0-9432 GCF_977927595.1 Frankia sp. CcWB3 | reverse complement strand
AAATCCTTTCGTCAAAAAAATCTTCGGCCGGTTCCCGGCTGTTCAGGAACCCATCCGGGCCGGGCTTCGCGGTACCTCGGCACCGAGCGCGTCAGCGGCCGCGAGGGTCGCCCGGCTCGAGGCGAGCAGCTCCGCGGTGACACCGGTGTCGCTGCCGCGGCACATCCGCAGGAAGGCCGCCGCGGCGGCACGATGCCCCTTGTCCTGCGGCCCCTTCCAGGCGGAACGTCCATCGATCACCAGTTCGCGGTAATCGTCGATGCGGACGTGCCGGCTGCCCGCCAGCGCCTCGAGATGCTCCTTACGCACTCCGCGGGGACGGGCGGAACTGTAGGAGATGGCCGACAGGGAACCGTCGGCATGCCGGAGCGTGACCGCCACATCGGGAGCAAGCAACAGCTCGGCCTCCCGCCCGGCAAGCGCCGTCACCATGTCCACGTCGCTGCCGGCGAGCGCGACGCAGGTGTCGACGAAGTGGCAGACCTCGCCGAGCAGCCGGCCACCCTGGACCCGGTCGTTGTACCAGTGGTCGGCCGGCACCGGCCCGGCGGCGATCCGATAGCTCAACGTGAGAGGACCGTCCCGGTCGGCCAGCGCCGCGCGGGCTGCGGTGACCGCCGGAGAAAAACGCCGGTTGTAGCCGACGACAAGCACCCCGCCGCCGGTCGCCGCCGCCTTCTCCACCCGGTTGAGCTCGTCGAGGCTCAGCGCGAGCGGCTTCTCGCACCATACGTGCCGACCGCCTTCCAGGGCCCGGGCGGCGAGGTTGGCATGTGTCTCATGCGGCGTCGCGATGACGACCACGTCGACGTCGTCGTCGTCCAGCACGGCGTCGGCGCCGGCCACCGCCCCGGCGAACCCGTGCCGGTCCGCGAAGGCCCTGGCCGACCGGCCACCGGCGGAGGCCACCGTGACCAACTGGTCGAACCCGGCCGCCCGGAACGCGGGCAGCAGAACCGATCCGGAGAACGTCCCGGCCCCGATCCAGCCGACCCGGCTGCCCCGACGTCCCGCTGGGGCGGATCGCTGGCGGGGCACCCGCGGCCGCGGGCTGACCGACCGGTCCCGGGCCGGGCCCGCGCTGTGCGCCGGTGCGGTCCCGGCCACCGCGGACCCGGCCTGTTCGGGGGCGGCCTGTTCGGGGGCAGCCGACGCCGGGTAGTCGAAACGGATCCCCAGGTACGGCTCGCTACGGGTGGCGACGATCTCGTAGGCCCGCGGCGCCGCGTCGATCGGAAAAGCGTGGGTGACGAGATCATCAACTTGCAGCCGGTCGGCCGCGAGCAGGTCGAGCACGGCCTCCTGGTTGCGTCCCTCGGTCCAGCGGACCTGCCCGGCCGGGTAGTCAACCCCCCAGTCCTCGTAGCCACGCTCGTACCGCCCCGGCCCGTAGGAGCGGGCGAAGCGCAGCGTCAGCTCCTTGTCGTAGAACGGCGCGCGCAGCAGGCCCAGTCCGACGTCACCCACCACGACCAGCTGCGCCCGGTCCCGGGCCAGCGCGGTGGCCCGCATGACCGGTTCCGCCGAGCGACCAGCGGCGCAGATGAGGACCGCGTCGGCACCACGGCCCCGGCTCCAGGCGCGGACCGCGGCGGTGGTGGCCTCGCCGGACTCCCGCAGCGCACGGACACCGCTCGCCCCGGCGGTGACCAACGGAAGATCGGCAAGATCGATGCCGGCGACGTCACATCCGCTGGCGAGCGCGAGCCGGGCGGCGAGCTGACCGACCAGCCCCAGCCCGACGACCACCACCTTCGCCCCGGGGCCCACCTCCGCCAGGCGCAGCCCGTGCAGGGCGATGGAGCCGATCGTGGCGAACGCCGCCGCCCCCGGGTCGGCCCCGTCCGGAACCCGGGCGCAGAGCAGCCCGGGAACAGCCTGGAACTCGGCGTGGTTGGCGCGCCCGGCCCCACCCGTGGCGACGAGGTCACCGGGGCGGATGCGGTCGACCGCGGAGCCCACCTCGACGACGCGACCACATCCGCTGTAGCCGAGGGGGACGTCGGCGCCGAGCCGATCCCGGACCGAACGCGCGGCCGGGATGAGACCGTCGGTCCTCGCCTTCTCCGCGACCTTGCGGACAAGGTCCGGACGGGCCCGCGCCTTGGTCAGCAGCCCAGAGCGGGCGAGCGTGGTAACGGCACGTTCCGTGCCGGCGGACACGATCGTCGCAACGGTCGCCACCAGCACCTCGGTCGGACCGATGACCGGCACGGGAACGTCGACGACGCGCACCGCCCCGCCGGACGCCGCCTGCACCACCTGCTTCACCACACCACCTGCTTCACCGCGCCACCTGCTTCACCGCGCCACCTGCTTCACCGCGTCACTGGGGCGCCGCCGCACCGGCCGACGGTCGGCGCCGGCAGGCGGACTCGCACCCACTCGCGGACCCGTACCGGCGTGTCGGCTCGTACCGGCGTGTCGGCCCGAGTCTTCGGTACGACCGGGGGAAGTGAGGGCGTCGGGGGCGCCCACGCTCGCATCATGCTGCGCAGTGTAGTTGATGCATTACATTCAGCGATGAACATCGGCCTCGCCCATCCGAAGTGTCAGACCCGGAGGAACGGCATGCTCGAAGCGTCGGCCGCCGCGTGCATCGTCACCCTTGCGGCGACCCCGATCGTCATCGTCGGCATGCGCCGGATGGCGGCGATCGACGAGGTCACTGCGCGGTCCTCGCACCAGGTCCCGACCCCGCGTGGCGGCGGTATCGCAGTCGTCCTCGGGCTGTTCGCGGGCATCGGCCTGGCGGTGTGCATCCCTGGGTACGGCGACGCCCGCGACCTGCTGTCGTTGACCATCGGCATCGCCCCGTTCGGCCTGATCGGACTCGTCGAGGACCTCAGCGGCATCACCCCGCTGCGCCGGCTGGCCCTGCACGTCACCGCGGCCGTCGTCGTCGCGGTGACGACGGTGCTCGGGGCGGTGCTTGACGACCCGGTTCCGAGCGGCACAACCGTCCTGCTCGTCACGATCATCGCGCCGATCTGGATCACCGCATTTGTCAACGTCTTCAACTTCATGGACGGCATCAACGGCATCTCGGTGACGACGGCGGTCCTGGCCGGGGCGGCGTTCACGGTGCTCGGAGCCGTCCACCACGTGGACGCGATCACGATCGGCGGTGCTCTCACGGCGGCCGCGGCGCTCGGTTTCGGCCCGTTCAACTTTCCGCGGGCCCACATCTTCCTCGGGGACGTGGGCAGCTATTCGCTGGGAGCCGCGATCGCGGTCCTGGCGGTGCAAGCGGTCCTGGCGGGAATACCGGTGGAGACCGCCGTGGCGCCGACGGCGCTGTATCTGGCCGACACCGCCTGGACCCTGCTACGCCGGGTGCGGGCGAAGGAACAGTGGTACCTGCCCCACCGCACCCATGCCTACCAACGACTCACCACCGCCGGGTGGTCACACACCCGGGTGACCGGGCTGGTTGGCGTCCTGACGGCGGTCCTCGCCGCCTTGGGATTCGCCGCGGACGGACCACTGCCCGTTCGCCTGCTCGCCGACACGGCAGCCGGGCTGGTGCTCCTCGGGTACCTGAACGCTCCACAGCGCGTCGCGGCGAGACGGGACTGCGTCGCGGCGGCCCCGTCCTCCGGCGCGGCGATCCCGTCGCAACGCCGGCTGGCGAACCCGGACAGGACAGACCGGACCGACGGGACCCGGCCACTGGGGGATGCCGGTCGAAGCCACTGATCGGCTCGTACCCCCCCCGCGACCGCCAGGCGGCCGACGACGACGGATGACAACGAGGTCGATACGAAGCGCGACACACGCGGTACGACATCGCCCACGTTTAGTCACTCACAGCATACAATGCATTACTCATGGTGAAGGATGTCAAGGGCGACTGGAGGTCGAGGTCGGTGGTCCCCTCTCCTGCCCGGTCGCGCGTCCTGCTGGTGACGCACTACTTCCCCCCGGAGACCGGAGCTCCCCAGTCCCGGTTGTCGGAGACGGCACGCGCGTGGGCGACGAACGGGCTCGACGTCACCGTACTCACCGGCATGCCGAACCACCCGGCGGGCAAGATCCCTGCCGCCTATCGCGGCGCCTGGCTGCGGACCGAGCGGGTCGACGGGTACCGCGTCGTGCGCACCTGGCTCTATGCCACTCCCAACGAGGGGATCACCCGCAAGACCCTCGGCCATCTGTCGTTCATGGTCACCAGCGTCCTGCTCGGCGGCCGGCCCGCCGGCCCGGCCGACGTGGTGGTGGTGTCCTCGCCGACCTTCTTTCCCCTCGGCTCGGCCTGGCTGCTCGCCAGGCTGCGAGGCGCCCGGCTGGTCGTGGAGGTCCGCGACCTGTGGCCGGCCATCTTCGAGCACCTCGGCGTCCTCACCGACCGGCGGGTCCTCGGCATTCTCGAACGCCTCGAACTCGCCGCCTACCGGGCCGCCGACGCCGTTGTCACGGTGACGGAGGGGTTCCGGGAAGACATCGTGCGGCGAGGCATCGCGCCGCACAAGGTGCACGTGATTCCCAACGGCGTGGACCTCCGCCGGTTCCACCCGACGACCGTGGCCTCGGCCGACATCCGGGCCCGGCTGAGCGCCACCGACGGCGACACCCTCGTGCTCTACCTCGGCGCCCACGGCATCTCGCACGGGCTGACCTCGATCGCCGACGCGGCCGCCCGGGTGACCGGCCGGCCGATCCGGTTCGCCTTCGTCGGTGAGGGGGCCGAGAAACGCAGGCTCGTCGGGCACGTCGAGCGCCTGGGACTGGCCAACACGGTGCTGCGCGACGGGGTTGCCCGCGAGGAGGTGCCCGCCGTCGTCGCGGCCGCCGACATCTGCGTCGTCCCGCTGCGGGACGTGCCGATGTTCGACACGTTCATCCCGTCGAAGATGTTCGAGTTCCTCGCCGCGGGCCGCCCGGTGATCGGGGCGGTCCGCGGCGAGGCAGCCCGGATCCTCCTTGCCGCCGGGCAGATGGTCGTGCCCCCCGAGGACCCGGCCGCGCTGGCGGAGGCGATCCTGGCCCTGGCGGCGGACCCGGACCGCCGGGCGCGGATGGCCCGCAGCGGGCGGGCCCACGTCGAGGCCCACTACGATCGCGACGACCTGGCCCGCCGGTACCAGACGCTACTGTTCGGCAACGCACCGTTCCCGGCGCCGCCCCCACCGACGACCCTTTCCCCACCGGTACCGGTGCAGGTACCTGCACCTGCACCGGACGTGGTCGCATGAGGTTCCTCGTCACCGGTGGCACCGGTTTCCTCGGAAGCCGGGTGGTCGACCGGGCGCTCGCGGACGGACACCGGGTCGTCGGGCTGGCGCGCAGCGACGCGGCGGCGACAAAGCTGCGCCGACGCGGCGCGGGGACTGTGCGCGGTGACCTCGACGATCCGGCGACGCTGCTCCCGGCATTCCGCGAGGCGAACTGCGAGGCGCTGGTCAACATCGCCTCACTCGGGTTCGGCCATGCGGAGACGATCGTGACCGCCGCCCGTGCGGCCGGCATTCACCGGGCCGTCTTCCTTTCCACCACCGGGATCTTCACTACGCTCGATCCACCCTCGAAGCGGATCCGGGTAGCGGCCGAGGGGACCATCGCGGCGAGCGGGCTGGACTGGACGATCATCCGGCCGACGATGATCTACGGGGGTCCCGACGACCGGAACATGGCCCGGCTGCTGGCGCTGCTCCGGCGCGTTCCGGTGCTGCCGGTCCCCGGCGGGGGGCATCATCTGCAGCAGCCGGTGCACGTCGAGGACCTGGCCCGCACCGTGCTGCGCGCAGCGACGACCGCGGCGGCGATCGGACGCGCCTATGACGTCGCCGGGCCGGAGGCATTGACGTTCCGGCAGGTCGTGACCACGGCCGGCGCCACCGTCGGCCGACGGGTGATCTGCGTGCCCGTGCCGGTCCGCCCCGTCATCGCCGTGACCCGCGCCTACGAACGGCGGGTGTCCTCGCCAAGGTTGAAGGCCGAACAGATCGCCCGGCTCACCGAGGACAAGGCGTTCTCGATCGACGCGGCCCGCCGCGACCTGGACCATCGTCCGCGGCCATTCGCGGCCGGCATCGCGGCGCAGGCCGCCTCATCACCCGATCGGGTGACCCCCAGCCGCTCTCCCGACCGAACGGAGACCCGGATGTTCCGGATCGACCAGGCCACCCAACTGTTCCAGGACCTCCAACGGATCGCCAGGGTGGCTGGTCCCCCGACGGCGCTGCGCTTTGGTGCCGCCGTGGCCCGGCATGCTCCGACCATCCGCCGGGCGGGCAACCTGAATGCCGCTGACCGGGCAATGGCCGCCAGCGGCCACACCTACCGACCGCTGCCCGGGGTGACGGTCATGTTGCCCGGCACCGCGTTCGGCGGCGCGCGCGAGATGTACTGCCGCGGCGTCTACCACGCCCTCCCCGGGTACGCGCCGGCGGCCGGCGAGGTCGTCGTCGACCTCGGCGCGAACCAGGGCCTGTTCTCGGTGCTCGCGGCGCGAGCGGGCGCCGATGTGATTGCCGTCGAGGCGCAGCGCGGGTTCGCCCCCGCCTTCGTCAACCATGCCGCCGGCAACGGTGTGTCGAACCACATCCAACTGCTCCACGCCATGGTCGGTCCGACCGCCGGCGTGTTCGCCGATCCGCGGGCCCGCCGGAACGCGACGCACTGGGACGGAGACGTCGACGTCCTCACCATGGCAGAGGTGTTCGAGGCCGGCGGGGTCGACCAGGTCGACCTCGTCAAGCTGGACATCGAAGGCTCCGAGTTCGCCCTGTTCGACGAGCCCGGATGGCTGGACGCGGTTGGTCGGATCGTGATGGAGGTGCACACCGGGTTCGGCGATCCCCGTACGCTCGACGACCTGCTGGTCCGGCACGGCTTCGAGGTCACTCTGCTCGGTAACGACCTGGTGCCGACTGCCCATCTGGGCGACGCGGCGTCGGGTTACCTCTACGCCCGCCGGACCCGATCGACGACCCGGGCCATCCGCAGGCCCGCCGAGCCCGACGGTCGCCCGGTGCCGGTACCCGGCAGCCGCCCGTCATCCGAGCCCGGTTTCGTCGACGACCCCGCACCGCGGGGTGTCTCGGCGTGAGGCCGATGTCCAGCACCCGCCCGACCCTGGTCGACTGTGCCGGTGCCCGGATGGGCGGGGCGTTGCGGTTCCTGACCGAACTGGACGGTTACCTGAGCCTTCGGCCGGGCCTGCAGGTCCACCTGGTCGGCCGAGATCGCCGGATCGGACCGGGCTGGCTCGCCCGCCGGGAGCGGCCTGGGCGGTACGCGCGCGCGATCGCCCTCAACAACGTCGGCTTCCTCGCGACCCGCGGCGAACGATGGGTCCTGCTGCGCAACGTGCTGCACTTCCTGCCGGCGGAGGAGGCCCGACGGCTACCCGGCGGCCTGCCCGACGGCGTGGCCCGGACAGCACGTCTCGTGCGGCTGTTCGCCCGTCGTGCGGACGTGGTCGTCGTACCGACGACCACAATGGCGGACCGGGTTCTCACCATGCTTCCGAGCCTGTCCGCCAGGCTGGTGGTCCGGCCCCATCCGCTGTCCCCCGATCCGACCCTTCCCCGGGCCCGTACGCCGGGCCGGTTTCTGTGTCCCGTGTTGTTCGCGCCGTTCAAACCGATGGGGCGCCTGCTCCGCATGGTCGATGCCGCCGCGACCCGGCTTCAGGAGGAGATCGGAGCCCACCTCGCGATCATGGTCACCGCGACCGATCGCGAGGCCCACGAACACGGCTTGTCCCACTGTCGGACGCTGCGGTTCGTGGGCCGGCTGACGCTGGCCGAGCTGCGGGCCCACCAACGCGATGCCGGCGCGTTGCTGCAGCCGACGACGATGGAGTCCTTCGGCTACCCGCTCGCCGAGGCACGGCTCGCCGGGATACCCGTCATCGCCCGCGACACCTCGCACAACCGCGAGGTGGCCGGCCCGGTTCTGGTGCCGTACTCCCGGGAGTCGGCGGATGACCTCGCCGTGGCGCTGCGCACGGCGCTCACGTTCACGCCACGGCCCGAGACGGGAAACCCCTTCGATCCGACGCGTTACTTCGACTGGTTGCTCGATGCAGGAGAGAGCTCACCATGACGACGCAGACCCACCGAATCCCGCCGCGCCAGGGCCCATCGTTCCCCGCGGCACCAGCGGCACCAACGGCAGCACCAGAACCGGTAACGCCAGAACCGGCAGCACCAGAACCGGCAGCGACGCGAACCCCACGCCGAGCGAACTGGCCGACCCCCTATGACACCGCCGGTACCACCGGCCCAGCCGGTGCCGCCGGTCCCTCCCCCGCCGGATCGGCACAGCCACAGCCGGCGCCGGGATCGGTTCCCCTCACCGCAATCATCCTCGCCCACAACGAGGCACCGAACATCATCCGGGCGATCAGGTCCGTCGGTTGGTGTCGACAGGTCGTCGTCGTGGACTCGGGTTCCACCGACGGCACCGCGGATCTGGCCCGCGCCATCGGTGCAACTGTCTGGCACGAGCCTTGGCGTGGGTTCGCCGGCCAGCGGCAGTGGGCGATGACCCACCCGGGGATCGCCCACGACTGGGTGTACTTCCTCGACAGCGACGAATGGGTGTCCACCGCGCTCGCCGCCGAGATCGCCGCCCGGCTGGGGACGGCGGACTGCGCGGCCTACAGCCAACGACGCCGGCTGGTGTTCGAAGGCCGCTGGATCGCGCACTGCGGGTGGTATGCGAACAGCTGGCAGGCGCGGCTGCTCGATCGGCGGGTGGCGTACTTCGACGACGCCGTCACCTACAGCGAACGGGCCGTGGTCACCGGTGAGGTCGGACGGCTGTCCGCCGACCTGATCGACGAGGACCACAAAGGACTCGCCGCCTGGCTGCGCAAGCACGTGCGCTACGCCGAGCTGGAGGCGGCGCGCCGCGTGACGCAGCCCGCTGCCCGGGAGCGGTTGGCGCGGGTCCGCGAGGAGGTGCGCCGGCCCACCGGGTCAACCCGACCGCTCACGCGGACCATCGCGAGGGACGTGATCTTCCCGCTGGTTCCGGCCAAGCCGGCGGTCCTCTTCTGCTACATGTACCTGCTGCGGAGCGGATGGCGGGACGGGCGGCAAGGGCTGCTGTTCTGTCTCTACTACGCCTGGTACGAGCTCACGATCGGCGCACTGACCCGGTCTGTTCACCGGTGACCGCGTCGGTTCCGCTCGGTCGCTACCTGCGCACCACCGCGGGGCTGCGACCGGTCCAGCTCGGCGCCCGTGTCCGGCTGCGCGGGCAACGGGCCATCCTGAGCCGCCACCCGGGCCTGGGCGAGATGCTGCTGCGCGGCAGGCCGCCAGCGGAATCCTGGCCGATCGGGTTCCTGCCGTTCGACGGCAGATGCCCGCCGGCTCGGCCGATGTTCGACGAGATCGTCGCGGGCCGCCTCACCCTGCTCGGCCACTCCCGCGATCTATGTCCCCCGGACTCCAGCACCCCCGCGACCGGCACCCC
>NZ_CDWRCK010000168.1:0-9439 GCF_977927595.1 Frankia sp. CcWB3 | reverse complement strand
CCGGCTTCTTCGTGTCCGCCTCCGACGGCAGCAACAGCTCCAGCACAGCCCACCGCTCGTTCGTCAGGTCACCCCGCACCACACAACGGATCATGCAATCCGAAAATCACCATCAGATCCACGGCCAGCCTCGGGACATACTTCCCAAACAGGCCCTAGTACTAAGAGCTTTTGATCATTCTTAGAAAAATCTAGTTGGTCGTAGTAGTAGGGGGTGTGGATACTGGGGATAACCGCTGTTTCCGCAGGTCAGAGGGGTTGTCGGCCGGTGCAAATCTTGTGGGTGGATCTGTGCATGCGCGCAGTGGTTATCCCCAGGCCCGATCTGCGTCCACAAGGACCACGTTGTCCCTCCACAGGCCTTCCCCGAGTTGTCCACAGGCTGTCCACTGCCACTCCACCGTTCCGACCGCAGGCTGTCCACAACGTTTTCCACAAGCTGTGGGCGGAACCACCCAGTGGGCTCGGTGCGGTTGTCCCCGGTTGTCCCCGGTTGTCCGTGGTCGTTCGGGGGAGTCCTGCCCCGCGGCGTCCGGTCCATGCGCCATGTGTGACACCCGGCGAGGCGTCACGCCCCGCCGTCGGGCGGCAGCCATCGGTCCGCAGGACCGTTCCGGCCGGGGGGAATAGGAAGGAACCGTGCTGCCCGGCGGTGGGCAGCGGCGGTGGCAGCGGGCAGCGGCGCTAGGCCTGCCGGGCCTGCAGACGGATGCGGTTCGTCAGCTCGGTGACCTGGTTGTAGATCGCGCGTCGTTCCGCCATCAGACCGCGGATCTTGCGGTCGGCATGCATGACCGTCGTGTGATCCCGACCCCCGAAGTGCTGGCCGATCTTCGGTAGCGACAGGTCGGTCAGCTCCCGGCACAGGTACATCGCGATCTGACGGGCGGTGACCAGCACGCGGCTACGTGAGGTGCCGCACAGGTCCTCCATCGAGACGCCGAAGTACGCCGCCGTTGCGTTCATGATTGCGGCGGCCGTGATGTCGGGATTGCCGGCATCGGGGATGAGATCACGCAGCACGATCTCGGCGAGCGTGCGGTCGACGTGGGACTTGTTCAGGCTTGCGAAGGCCGCGACCCGGATCAGCGCCCCCTCCAGCTCACGGATGTTGCGCTCGATGTGCGTGGCGATGTATTCGAGGACGTCCGGAGGTACCGGCAGGCGCTCCGTGGCCGCCTTCTTCGACAGGATGGCGATGCGCGTCTCGAGGTCGGGCGGGGTGATGTCGGTCATCAGTCCCCACTCGAAGCGGCTGCGCAGCCGGTCCTCCAGGGCCGAGAGCTGCTTGGGCGAGCGGTCGGAGCTGATCACGATCTGCTTCTCGCCGTCGTGCAGGACGTTGAAGGTGTGGAAGAACTCCTCCTGCGTCCGCTCCTTGTTCTCCAGGAACTGGATGTCGTCGACGAGCAGGACGTCGATGTCACGGTAGCGCCGCTGGAACGCCTGCTGGCGGTCGTCCCGGATCGAGTTGATGAAGTCGTTGGTGAATTCCTCGGAGCTCACGTACTTCACCCGCATGTTCGGGTAGAGCTTGAGTGCGTAGTGGCCGATCGCGTGCAGAAGGTGAGTCTTGCCGAGCCCGGAGTCCCCGTAGATGAAAAGCGGGTTGTAGGCCTTCGCGGGTGCCTCGGCGACGGCCACCGCTGCCGCGTGGGGGAACCGGTTGCTGTCGCCGATGACGAACGTCTCGAAAATGTAGCGGGGGTTTAGCCGGGCCTGGGCCGGTTCGGTCTCGTGCGGCGCCGCATCGCGTCCGAGACCCGCGCTGACCCGTACCGGTGGTGTTCCCTCGGTGGCGTCGGGGAAGGGCAGTTCGCCGTTCACCAGTGCCGTCGGTGCCGGTGCCGGTGCCGGAGCGGCTGATGCCGGGGCCGCCGACGAGCCCGGTCTCGCCCCCGGCACCGGGGTTGCGGCGGTGTCGGTCGATCCCGATCCGGCACCCGCGTTCAACGCCGAACCGGAGGCGGGGCCCGAGCCCTGACCCGGTGCGGTGTCGCCTCTGGCGTCCACCGGCCGTACGATCCGGATCGGTCCGCTCATCGGTTCCGGATCAGGCAGGTGTTCGACGGTGACCGCGACCCTGATCTCCCGCCTATAGGCTGTGGACAACGCTGTGGACAAGAAGGGGCGCAGGCGCGAGTCGAGGAGATCCTTGGTGAACTCGTTCGGCGCGGCCAGCAGAGCCGTGTCCTGGACGAGCCCGAGGGGGCGGGTCAGCCGCAGCCAGGCACGCTGCTGGGCGGACAGCGTGCCGTCGGCGACCCCGGCGACGGCCTGGCTCCACACCGCGGCCAGGTCCGGGTCACCCGAAGGTTCGTCCCCGAACGGCAGACCGGCGACGGAGTCGGCGCGGAGGTTGGACACGGGGGCTCCTCGGGCAGTTCGGTACGGTTTGCGGGTGGTGCTGCTCCCCGCGTGCTGGAGGTGCGTCGCGGCTGATGCGGCTGGTGATGTGGTCCCCGGCCACCGAGCGACCGAGGGGCCTCGTCGCGATGGTTCTCCACATCGTCGTCCACAACCTGTGTATGGACACGACACGGCATGCGGCGTGGCGCAACCGGCTCATTCCCGGGGATGAACCTGTATCAGTGAGGTCATTTGAATCCGCTCCAGGTCCCCCCCGTTCCGCCCTGGCCCCTCCGCCGACCGCCCTCTCCACAGGCGTTTTCCACAGGTCAGGGTGCACCGAGCCGGTCGTTCTCACCGAGCGCGGGCATACCTGACGCGGTCTGGTGCCCGCCCCGAGTGAGACGTTGCCACCAGGATCGTAAGGTGCGGCCCGAGCCGCCGTGCCGGGGCCGGAACGTACCCGCGGCGGCCGGGCCGCGTCCCTGCCCCATCGTCGAGGCGCCGAGGGCCCGCTGCGGCAGTGTGGCATTCCACGGCCGCCGGACGGATGCCGGCTAGCCGCGGCCGCGGCCGCGGTGCGCTCGCGTCTTGGCGTTCGGTGTAGTGCCGTTGTGGCAAGGTCGGCCTGGTGGCGACCGGGCGATGGCCGGATGACGGTGGTGCGGCCAGCCGCGGCCGGCGGGCACGGGGTCGGCGGATCGCCGAAGGTCCCCCCTGCCCGGCAGTGATCCCTCGCCGCCGGACCGTCCGAGGCACCGCCCTGTGTAGGCTAGGCCGAACCGCGGTGTTAGACCGCTTCGTTTGTCGTGGGATCTGCTTGCCCGGGCCGTGTGGTGCGGCCCACTCCCCCCTCGGCGGCGAAGATCACCGCCCGCGTCCATCTTGCAGACGGAGTTCTCACGTGAGTAAGCGCACCTTCCAGCCGAACAACCGTCGGCGGGCCCGCACGCACGGGTTCCGACTGCGCATGCGGACTCGCGCGGGCCGCGCGATCCTGTCCGCCTGCCGTCGTAAGGGCCGCAGCGAGCTCTCCGCCTGACGGCGGGTTCCCGCTGGTCCTGCTGGTACCCCTTGCCGGTCATGCTTCCTGAGGGCTCCCGCGTCCGAACCCGGGACGAACATGCCCGGGTGGGGACTACGGGTCGGCGAACCCGATCCGGCCCGCTTGTTGTCCACAATCTGTGGACAACAAGCGGCGATCCGGCACGGGCCGGCTTCGTGGTCGGCCGTCGGGTGGGGAAGGCGGTCGTGCGTAACAGGGTGCGGCGCCGGTTGCGGGAACAGGTACGGGTTCGGCTGGACACGCTCGCGCCGGGGACGATGCTGGTCGTGCGTGCGCTGCCCGATGCGGCGACGGCGAGCTCCGCGGAGCTCGGCCGTGCGCTGGACGCCGCGCTCGCCAGGGTGGCCCGGCCGGCGGATGCCAGGCGCCCGGATGGGCGTGGACGATGACCGCCGGGACGGTGCTGGTCGTGCTGCTGGCCACGGCGGCCGTCGTCGACCTCCTGCTGGCCTCCCGGATGGTGTGGCGCCGCCTGCCGCGGGTCGCCCGCAACGCCGACGGCGCGGTACGCGGTCCCCTGGCCTGGACCTTTACCGGGCTCGTGCGGCTCTACCGAGCCGGCTGGTCGGCCCGCAACGCCGGCATGTGCCGGTTCGAGCCGTCCTGTAGCGCCTACGCGCTGGCCGCGGTGCGGCGCCACGGGGGTATGCGTGGCGGTGCCCTCGCCGTCGCCCGGTTGCTGCGCTGCCAACCGTTTGCGGCCGGCGGGTACGACCCCGTGCCGGGAACGGATCCGGCTCCGGGAATCGTTCGGAGACCCAGGGGCGCGATGGCCGACCCCGGCAGGTCTCCCGACGGTCGGAGCGCGGGCGATCCGGTCGTCGCCGTACCGCCCGTCCACAGGCATGGTCCTCCGTCTCCCAGCCGGGGGGCGCGGGCCGAGATCGCCGGTTCCGGTCGCGGACCGTGGGTGTGAGGAGTCAGACTGTTGTTGGATCCCCTATACCACCTCGCGGCGAACGCGATCGTCTTCTTTCACCAGGGATTCGCGCCGATCTTCGGTGCTGCCAGTTTCTTCTCCTGGGCCTTTTCGGTCGTCCTGCTGGTCGTCTGCGTCCGTATTCTGATCTTCCCGCTGTTCGTCAAGCAGGTGAAGTCGCAGCGGACGATGCAGGTGATGCAGCCCCGGATCAAGGAGATCCGGGAGAAGTACGGGCACGACAAACCCCGCATGCAGCAGGAGATGATGGCGCTGCAGCGGGAGCATGGAAACCCGCTTCTCGGCTGCCTCCCGATCTTCCTCCAGATCCCGCTGTTCATCGCGCTGTTCCACGTGTTCACCCACCTGGCGCCGATGAACGAGGGCCCGAACCACTCGCTGGTCTGGCGTCCCCGGGTCGGGCTCTCCGCGGACCAGGTGGAGCAGATCGCCTCGGCCAAGGTGTTCGGCATCTCGTTGGCGAGCAAGTTCACCTCCGATGGCGATTTCTCGCGCTTCCTCGGCGTCGACAGCACGCACGTCAGGATTCTCGCGATCGTCCTGATCGTGCTGATGGGTCTTACGACCTTCCTCACGCAGCGCCAGATCATGGCCCGCACCGGGCCGGTCGACCCGCAGCAGGCGATCATGCAGAAGGCGCTGCTCTACGGCTCCCCGCTGATGCTCGCCTTCTTTGGTTTCCGTTTCCCGATCGCCGTGCTGCTGTACTGGCTCACCACCAACCTGTGGAGCATGGGCCAGCAGTTCTTCATCATGAAGAAGATGCCGCCGATCAAGACCGAGGATGCGAACGGCCGGCTGCCCGGTGCCCGTCCGGCCGCCGACGGCGCCGTCACCCCCGCTCGGCCGGCTCCCGGTGTCCGAGCCGGGGCGAAGTCGAAGAACCGCCCCCGGTCTGCCTCGGTGACCCCGACCAAGGGCGGCGATTCCGGTGCCGCGGCGGCCGGTCGGACGTCCTCGACGGCTCCCCCCGGCACCCGGTCCCGTAACGGCACCTCGACCGCGACCCGTACTGCGGTGACTCCGAAGGCGGCGGTGACCCCGAAGAGCGGTAAGGCGGGGGCGCCGGCCGGTCCCGGTGCCAACGGCGTCTCGGGCGGTGGCGTCTCGGACAACGGCGTCGCCGCTACCACGGCCGCATCCACGGAGCGGAGCGCGGAGGCGAAGACCAGCGCGGCGGGCCGCAGGAACGCCCCGGGCGAGAATGCCGGGCAGAGCGCGGCGAGCGGGCCGACGGCACCCTCCGACGGGGAGAGCACGCCCCGGCCGGCACCCGTACCCGCCGGAGTGCGGCGCCAGGTCGGCGGCTCCCGACCCGCGAAACGGCGCGGCAAGGGCAAGCGGCCCGGTGGGCGGCGTTGATCCGGGAGACGCCGTTCCCGACCAACCGACCAACCGACCGACCGGCAGGCAGGCAGGCTGCCGACCCGATTTCGTCATCGAGTGGCGGCATCCCGTAATCTCTGCTCCGCCGCCCCCGTTCCCCTGGAGAGTCGCTGATGACCGGTTCGGCACCTGAACTGGCTGTGGATGGAGCCGGAGTCTCCGACGAGCACGCTCCCTCGGACGAGACTGCCGGCACGGAGGATCGGCGTCTGTCCGATCTCGAGTTGGAAGGCGAGATCGCCGCCGACTACATCGAGGGTCTGCTCGACATCGTCGACATGGACGGTGACCTCGACCTCGACGTCGAGAGCGGCCGCGCCGTCGTCGCCGTGGTAGGCGAGGGGCTGGACAAGCTCATCGGGGCGGGCGGCGAGACGCTGGAGGCGTTGCAGGAACTGACCAGGCTCGCGGTGCTCCAGAAGACGGGCACCCGCAGCCGTCTCATGCTCGACGTCGGCGGCCATCGCGCTCGGCGGCGGGTCGAGCTTCGCAAGATTGCGATCGCCGCGGCGTCGCGCGCCATCACGCGTGGTGAGCCGGAGAAGCTGGCTCCCATGACGCCGTTCGAGCGCAAGGTGGTGCACGACACCGTTGCCGGGATCGACGGCGTGCACAGTGAGTCCGAGGGCGAGGAACCCGGCCGCCGGGTGGTCATCCTTCTCGGCTGACCGGCGCCGACCGATGGCGGGTCGGTGGCGGCCGGCGCGTTCCGCCGTGCTGGCCGCCGCTGTGGGTGTCGGCTTGGCGGCCGTGCTCGGCATTCTGCATGCCTATCTGACCAGACCCTTCTGGTACGACGAGATCTGGCGCGCCCACTTCGTCAGCGAACCGGCGTCCTCGTTCTGGCCGGAGCTGACCGTCGCCAACACCCCCTCGGCGCTGGGTTGGTTCGGCCTGACCCGGGTGGCCGGCGAGGTCCTCGGCTGGCACAGCTGGTCGCTCCGGCTTCCCGGGTATCTCGCCGTGCCCTTGCTCGGTGCCGCGATCGTCCTGCTCACCCGCCGTTTCACCGGCCTGGTCGCGGCGGTGTTCGCCACGTGCTGGCTGTGCCTGAACGTGACCTTCCTGGATCTCGCGACCCAACTCAAGCCGTATTCCGTCGAGGCGCTGGCCGCCGTCTGCATCGTCCTCGCCTGGTCGACCGGATCATCTCCGCGGCCCTCGCTGTCCCCGCGGCCCTCGCTGTCCCCGCGGCCTGAACCTGTCACCGGCGGGTTCTCCCGTGCCCGGCTCCTGCGACGCACCGCGGCGGGCCTGTTGGCCCTGACCGCCGTGCCCGGGATCTTTCTGGTGCTGCCGTTGGCGACCGCGGAGGTATGGCGCGGTCCGGCGCGGCGTTGGCGACTGGTGGAATGCCTGCCCGCGGTCGCCATCAGCGTGGCGCACACCGTGTTCTTCATCGGGCACCAGTCCAGTCAGCGTCGCGGCGACTACTGGGATCGCCAGTTCATCGCCGGTCGTGGGCCGGTCGAGGCCGTACGCTTCATCGTCGATCAGATGCGAGCCTTCATCACCGGTATGCCGCCCGGCATCGACCGGTTCGACCCGAGCCTCATCCATGCGACGGTGTCCGGGGGGCCGGTTGTCTCGGTGCTGCTCGCCGTGGCGGTGTCGATCGCCGGCCTGACCGGCGTCCTCGTGCTGGCACGACGACCGGACGGCAGGCTGCTCCTCACCGCGCTCGGCGGAGCCCAGGTGCTGATGCTGGGAGCGAGCGCCGCGCGGTACTGGCCGTTCGGGCCGACCCGGACCAACCTCTTCGTCGTGCCGCTGATCGTCGTTGTGATCGTGGTGGGCACCCGGCGGCTGGTGGTCCTGTTCGTGGCGGCGGTGCGACCTCGTATCCCCGCCGTCGGGCCTCAGCCGGCCGTACCGACACTGATGGCCGCGACCCCGACCCTCCCTACCGGAAGGACTGTCACCGAGCAGTCACGATTGGATGTTTCCGGTGTCTCGCCGACGTCGAGCGCCGGCGCGAACACGATTTCTCCGACCGCCGTGCTGCCGTTGGCCGGCCTCGCAATGATCATCTTGCTTGGTGTCCCGCTCCTGGGAACCTCGCTGTCGGGAAGCGGGCAGCTCTGGGATCATCGGCACCGGACTCGTGGCCTCGATCGGATGGTCGACGCGGCCATCGCGGCCCGGCAGCTGCACCGCCCGGGAGACCTGGTGGTGGTCGGGGGCCGCCTCGCCCGGCCTGGCTGGCTGTACGCGATGGAGGCGAGTGACGACCCGGCGCGTGAGCCGGCAGCTCTCCCCAGTGCCGGCGCCGGGCGGGTACCGGCCCGGGTGCCACGGCAGGACACGATCTTCTTCGGCGCTGCGGGTACCTCCCTGGTCGGCGAGCTGGCGAACCGCCGGGTCCCGCCGACCCGGCTGCTCGTCTTCGTCTTCGACGCGGAGCGGCCGGCGCTCGCGCCCGACCTGGCCGCGCTGCCCCGGGCGGGGTGGTGCGCCGGCCGTGGCTGGCAGTTCCCCCTCACCGGAACGCTGACCGTCTTCGATCGCTGCGCCGGCGCCGCCCCGCGACTCGATCGGCCGCAGCGGACCGTGGTGTCCGACCGGACGACCTGACATCCGTCCCCCGGGCCGGAACCGTGCCTCCCGTGGGGGTGGCGGCGCGAGCACCTCGAGGTCGGCGGGGATGCTTGTCGGGTGCGCGGTCTTCTGACTTTCTCGTCCTGCCCAGCTTTCTCGTCCTGTCCGGCCGGGTCCACGGATCCGGTCTCCCATCCGCCCGCTGCCGGCGGTCACCTGGCGATGCCCACGGGCCCAACCCGGCTCGGCTCGATGCTGTGGCCGGTCGAGGTGACGCAGGCGGCCCGGCCGGCGCGGGCTGGCCGTATGGCACGGCGGGGGATCCGGCCATGACGGGTCTCCCGGATGCCCCCGAGGTGCCCCCCGTCGCGGTGGAGATTTTCGGCACGCGGACCGGATCCGCGGCGCGCTACGTCGAGCTGCTGGCGACCGACGGGGTCGAGCGCGGGCTGATCGGTCCGCGTGAGACTGACCGGCTCTGGGACCGCCACGTACTCAACTGCGCGGTCCTGGCCGACGCGGTCCCGGCGCAGGCCGATGTCGTGGACGTCGGCAGCGGCGCGGGGCTGCCGGGTATCCCGCTGGCGCTCGCCCGCCCGGATCTGCGGGTGGTGCTGCTCGAGCCGATGGAACGCCGGTGCCGATTCCTGCACGAGGTTGTGGCGACCATAGGTCTGGAGGACCAGATTTCTGTGGTAGGTGGCCGCGCACCGGATGCCGGAATCGGCCCGGACGGTCGTAGATTCGGGATAGCCGTAGCCCGCGCAGTCGCTCCCCTGGAGCGGCTGCGCGCAATCCTCTTTCCGATGCTGCGACCAGGTGGTGTCATGCTGGCGATGCGCGGTTCACGGATCCTGGAGGAACTGCAGGACGCGCGCAGCGGTCTCGGAACTCAGGGTTGGCATCCCGTGGATGTCGTGAGGTGCGGGGAGGGGCGGGTGGAGGAACCCGCCCGTGTCCTCCGGGCCGTACGTTCATCCCAGCGCACCCGGGCCGAGAGCAGGGGAGGGCGCGGCGACGGTGAGCGGCACGATGGCAGACAGGTCAGACGGACGTCACGGGATTCACTCCGATCACGGGAGGTCGGTCGTGACCAGCCGACACGTGGACAGTCTCGTTCCACGTGAAACAGCGTCGGCGGGCCAGGGTGGGGCCAGGGG
>NZ_CDWRCK010000167.1:0-9506 GCF_977927595.1 Frankia sp. CcWB3 | reverse complement strand
AACTATGACGCCCTCAGGACGTGCCGACACGGCGCAGCGCCACCGCCGCGACAGACAGCGTCACCACCCCGACGGCGGCGCAGATCCCGAGGTCGAGGACCACCTTCGCCCAGTCGACGCCGGGTTGGAAGGCGGCCGCGAGGGCGTCCACCGCGTAGCTGCTGGGCAACGCGTCCCGCGCCCAGCGGCCGACCTCGGGCAGCCGGCCGGAGGGGATCACACCGAAAAACAGCACGATGCTCATTCCGAGCTGGCCGGCGACGGTCGCGAGCTCCGACCGAGGAGCGAGCAGGCCGACCGCCGCCCCGAGCCCGGACAGGCAGATCCCGGCGAGGGCCACGACAGGCAGCAGCAGCCACAGGCCAGACAGCGGCAGCCCGTAGAGCAGCGCCCCCAGCACCGCGGTGACGACGGTGCCGGGCGCCGCGAAGGTCGCATATGAGGCCGCCGTGCCCAGCACCACCGCGACGCCGGGCACCGGCAACGTGAGGTAGTAGTCCAGGGCACCGGACGCCCGCAGCGCCCCGAACCGCTGGGCCAGCAGGTTCAACGCGACGAAGGCGACCACGAGCACCGTGGAACCCGCCACGACCTGCCCGGCGGCCGTGGTGTCGCCGACGTCGAGAATCCCGCGCAGCAGCACGAGGATCCCGACCGACTGGAACGACGCGACGAACAGCAGCGGGATCCGTCCCACCTTGGAGCGGGCGAGCTGCCCGCGGTAGACCGCACCGAACGCGGTGCGAAACGACGTCAACGGCGGCAGCTGCGGCGGGGCCAGCGGGGCGCTGCTCGGCGGGGCGGAGGCCGGCGCCGGCCGCGTGGCGGGAAGCGGGCGGCCATCCACGACCGATGGCGCCGGCACCCCGGATGCCCCGCCACCGGATGCCCCGAGCGCGTCCGGAACGACGGTCACCGGAAAATCACGATCATGCGCGCTCCAGGTCCCGCGACCCGCCGCCGAGGGTGAGGTACACGTCCTCCAGCGAGGGAGTGGCGAGACTGAAATCGTCCAGCGCGGCGAACGCCGGGCCGGCGGTCAACCGGCCGAGGGCGTCACGGGCCGCGGCCGGAGCCAACCGGATGGTCCACCGCCGTCCGTTGACCACGGCGAGCGCGGCCAACGTCGCGACGGTGGGATCGTCCGCGGGCGGGTCGTGGCGCCACGCGAGGTCGAGCCGGACGTCACCGGACAACGATGCCTTGAGCTGGCCCGGAGTGTCGCAGGCGATCACCCGCCCGGCGTCCAGGACGGCGACCCGGTCGAGCACCGACTCCGCCTCGAGGACGTTGTGCGTGATCAGCACGACGGTGACACCGACGGTGTCCCGGCGACGTTGCAGCGCCGACCACACGGCCCGCCGGGCGACGGGGTCGAGGCCGGTGGTTGGCTCGTCGAGGACGAGCATCGGCCGGTCCCCCACCAGGGTGGTGGCGACACACGCCAGCCGGCGTTGCCCACCGGACAGCTTCGACAGCGGGCGATGCGCCACCGCCTCCAGACCAAGCTCGCCGAGCACGGCGTCACGGACCGCCCGCACGGCGGAGCGGGGGACGCCGCGCATGCGGGCGGTGGTCGCCACGGCCGTGGCGACCGGCAGCTCGGCCAGCGCGAGATCATCCTGACCCAGGTAGGCGGCGAGCCGGGCCGGCAGACCGCGGGCGGCCAGCACGTCGCGGCCAAAAAGGGTAATCGTGCCCGCGTCCGGCCGCAGCAGACCCATCAACTGGCGGACCAGCGTGGTCTTCCCGGCGCCGTTCGGCCCGAGCACCCCGAACACCTCGCCCTGCCGGACGTCGAGATCGATCCGATCATTGGCGAGAACGGCATGCTCACCCGTCCCGTGCCGCCGGGTGAGCCCGCGGACCGCGTAGCTCAACACATCGACCATTGTCGCAGTCGGATCCGGTCGATGGTCCCGGGCCGGCGACGGGCGCTGATCACACCGCACTGCTCATCCACACCACGACGTCGAGCATCCGCAGCGGGGTGATCGGGGGACCCGCGACGGGTACCAGCGCCCCGAGCCGGCGGAACTCCTCGGCGTTCTCCCGCAGGTCGTACTGCATCGCGCGGATGAGCAGGCCCATGTACTGCCGCCAGGACCGCCCGTCCCGCGGCGACGGCGGGACGCAGTCCTCGTGCTGGTAGAAGATCCTCACCTTGGAGTCGAACAACGGGACCAGGGCGGGCCGCTTGCGGTGCAGCACCTTGGCGATGAGGGAGCCCTTGACGTCCCGGTCGGAGACGTCCGGGTCGTCGAGGGGGTCGTAGAGCGCGGCGACCAGATCGAGGGTGACCTCGTCGGCCTCGATGAGCTCGATGCCGGGAGGAAGCCTGTCCAACGCCCGCTGTAGCAACGGCATCAGTGCGGTGAGCGTGTGCATCCGATCCACGTCCACATGCACGCCGAGCAGGCACGGGGCCAGGAGATCCCCGGTGCATAGCAGATCCGGATCACTATTGGTGACCAGGCCGTCGTAGTACGGGTAGGCGTAGCGCAGACCTCGCTTGCGCGGCCCCAGGTACTCCTCGAGCAGGCTCTCCGCGTCGAAGACCTCCCGGGTGCCCTTCGCCAGCTTCAACCTGGGTCTCCTCATCATGATCCGTGAACTCCCCGGCCGGTCGCAACCCCAGGTGACGAAGCCGGTCTCCCCCCCTCATCTTCTCCTGTCCCGGTCGACGATGGCGCAGGGGTCAGGTGCCACGCCAGAACGGTCACCGTCCGCCACCCGTGCCCGGCACACCGTCCGATCATGCGGACGGTCTCGACCGGGTCAGCGACGGTCCGGGGACAGTGGGATGAATCTCATACCCGGCGGCCCGCTTCCCGGTGGGGCCGGGTCCACCACCCGCACCCGAGGATCGGTTTCGAGCTGCGAGAGCCGGCCGGCCGGGGCGCGGACCACCGCGGCGAACAGACATCCACACCCGGCCCGCAGATCGCTCGCCGCTCGCCGCTCGCGGTCGGCGGCGGCAGTGTCGCCGACCTGCGTGTCGGCAGCGGCTCGGGCGTCCGCCTGGGCCGCCGCCGACCCGAAGGCGGCCCGGACGTCGGCCACCGGATCGCGCACGAGGGCCTGCTCCTGTTCACCCCCGATACCGGCGGTGAAGAACACCTGCACGGTCCGGAAGTCGCCGAACACCTCGAGCAGGTCGGCGGGGGTGCGGGGCGCGGTGAGACTGGCCACGGCGTAAAGATCGGCGCCGGGGGCGGCCGAGGTCAGCGACGCGAGGTTCTGCCGGCTGGCGCCGAGGTAGTCGGCGACCGGGTCGTTCGGCCCGGGGCCGATCGTCACCACGGGCAACACGGGCGCCGCCGGCTGGTCGGGCGCCGCCGGCTGGTTCGCGGACGTCGGCGCCTCCCCGGTCGCCGGGGAGGACCGTCCGGACGACGGAGCATGATCGACGCCCTGCAGGATCGCGGCCGTTGCGCTCACCACGATCAACGCGACGAGTCCGAGGACAAGCATCCGGACGCCCCATTCCACCACCCCGCCGGGCGTGACTCCGGCCACGTCGAGCAGGGCCGGCGGACCGTCATCGTCGTCGGAGCCGGCAGGCGAGGGACGGGCCCGGTCCCGGGTCCGGCGGACCCGACCGATCTCCCGCGCCGCCAGGCCCACCATCCGCGCCCGGACGATCGCGATCGCGCGAGAGGTCGCCGGCAGCGTGCGGGCGTCGACCCGATCGAGCAGCGCCCCCAGCTCGTGGACCGGTGGGCGCACGGTGGGCCACCCCCGGCCGGCGGGGGCCTGGGCCGGCACCGCTCCTCCAGGTGCCGCGGGAGCGGGCACCGGCGCCGAGGTCGCCTCCCCGAGCGTCACCGGCTCCGTCATGGCTGGTCCCGCAGTCGTTCCACCGCCTCGGCCAGGTCAGCCGGGTCCGGGCTGGTGAACTCGACCCGTCCGCCGTGACCGGGATGATCGAAGGACAGCTGCGCCGCGTGCAGCCACTGGCGGGTCAGGCCGAGCCGCTCGGCGAGCGTGGGGTCGGCCCCGTAGGCGAGGTCCCCGACGCACGGGTGCCGCAGAGCGGACATGTGCACCCGGATCTGGTGGGTGCGCCCGGTCTCCAACCGCACGGACAGCAGGGAGGCGGCCCGGAACGCCTCCTGGAGATCGTAGTGGGTGATACTCGGCTTGCCGTCCGCGACGACGGCGAACAGCCCCGGCCGGCGCGGATGCCGGTCGATCGGGGCGTCCACGGTGCCCCGCAGCGGATCGGGATGGCCCTGCACCACGGCCCGGTAGCGTTTGTCCACCGCACGGTCACGGAACGCCCGTTTCAGCAGGGTGTACGCACGCTCGCTCTTGGCGACCGCCATCACCCCGGTGGTACCGACGTCGAGACGGTGCACCACCCCCTGACGCTCGGCCGCGCCCGAGGTGGAGATGCGGTATCCCGCGGCCGCCAACGCCCCGATCACGGTCGGTCCGGTGAAGCCGGGCGCCGGATGGGCGGCGACCCCGACCGGCTTGTCCACGACGATGATGTCGTCGTCGTCGTAGAGGATGCCGAGACCCTCGACCGGCGTGGGTTCCACCGCCACCGGACGCGGCGGGGCGGGCAGCCGGACCTCCAACCAGGCACCGCCGCTGACCCGGTCGGACCGGCCCCGGACCTTCCCGTCAAGGCTCGCCTGGCCGTCGTCGACGAGCGCGGCGGCCACGGTCCGCGACAGCCCGAACATCCTCGCGATCGCCGCGTCGAGACGGACGCCGTCGAGCCCGTCCGGGACCGGTAGGGACCGCAGGTCACCGCCCGTGATGGTCACTGCCCCCGCCGACGGGCTGATGCTCGGCGTAGCGCGTGCCGTCCAGACCCACGCCGCGCAGGGACAGGATGACCGCGAGCACGCTGCCGCAGACGATCGCGGAGTCGGCCACGTTGAAGATGGGCCAGTAGTGGAGGTGAACGAAGTCCACGACGTGACCGCGCAGGGGACCCGGCGCGCGGAAGATGCGGTCGGCGAGGTTGCCCAGCGCCCCGCCGAGTAGGGCGCCGAGCACGAGAGCCCACCCCGCCGACCGCAGCCGGCGGGCGGTGGACACCACCACCGCGACCACGGCCAGGGCGACCAGGCTGAGCAGCACCGTCGCGCCGCCCGCGAGGCTGAAGGCCGCTCCGGAGTTGCGGGTGAGCTCCAGGTCGAGCAGGCCAGGGATGACCTCGACAGGCCCCCGGTCGGACAGGGTGGCCACCGCGACGTGCTTGGTGATGATGTCCGACAGCAGGACGATCGCCGCCGCGACCGTCAGCGTGGCCACCGCCCGGCGGGAACCGGCGGTCGGGCGAGCCTCGTCCCGCCCGCGCGGTACCGGCGCCGACCCCCCGGGCGGGGCCGAGGGCTTCGTGGGCATCGCCGACGCGACGGGCCCCGCGCCCGGGGCGACGCCCCCCGGCGCGGCCGCTGCGTGATCGGCGGGATCTTCGGACACACCGCTCCCGATGGTCGGCACCTCTCCTACCGGACCACTCTACGACCCCGGGTCCCGACGATGAACCGGCCGCGCGGCGAAGGGCCGAGCCGGGGACGGGACCGCTCGTCCCGTTGAGCTACGCTCATGGGCAGCGGTACGGCGTGGACGGGGACGAGTAGCGGCGGGCGCAGCCCGAGCGAGCCGGGGTCGGTGGAAGCCCGGTGGCCAGCGCGTCGCGAAGATCACCCCCGAGCCGCCGGAAGAACGGGATCCGGTCGACCATCGGGTCCCCAGTAGATCCGGCCACCGCGAGGACAACGAGGGGCCATCCCTCGGCCCGATCCGGCCGAGCGGGTGTGCAAGGAGGGTGGTACCGCGGTACCCCCGGTCCGGGCAGGACAGGCGGCCGGCGCATCGGCCGGATGGTCACGCCCGGGGCCGGTGAGGCGTCGTCCCTCCGTTGGAGAGCCAGCCCGACGGAGATCACGACTATGGAGACCGGGTCCCCACGATGAGCACCCCCCTGCGGCATCCCACCTTCGCTCCGCTGCCCGCCCAGGTGGACCTGCCCGCCCTGGAGCGGGAGACGTTGGCCCGCTGGCGCGACACCAAGGTGTTCCACCGTTCGTTGGAGGCCACCGCGGACCGCCCGCTGTGGGTTTTCTACGAGGGCCCGCCCACCGCCAACGGCAGGCCGGGGGCGCATCACGTGGAGGCCAGGGTCTTCAAGGACCTGTTCCCCCGCTACCGGACGATGAAGGGCTACCACGTTCCCCGGCGGGCCGGCTGGGACTGCCACGGGCTGCCCGTCGAGCTCGCGGTCGAGAAGGAGCTCGGCTTCACCAGCAAAAACGACATCGAGGCGTTCGGCATCGCCGAGTTCAACGCCCGGTGCCGCGAGTCGGTGCTGCGCCATGTCGCGGACTTCTCCGCGATGACCGAGCGGATGGGCTACTGGGTCGACCTCGAGGGCGCCTACCGCACCATGGACACCAGCTACGTCGAGAGCGTCTGGTGGTCGCTCAAGCAGATCTTCGACCAGGGCCTGCTGGTCGAGGACTTCCGGGTCACCCCGTACTGCCCGCGCGACGAGACGCCGCTTAGTGACCACGAGGTGTCCCAGGGCTACTCGGACGTCGACGACCCCTCGGTCTACGTCCGTTTCCCGCTCGTCGCCGACGCCCTCGGCCTCGCCGGGCAGGGCGCGCAGCTGCTGGTCTGGACGACGACCCCGTGGACACTGGTGTCGAACACGGCGGTGGCCGTTCACCCGGAGGTGGAGTACGTCCTGGCCCGCGCGGGGGATGGGGAGTTGTTCGTCGTCGCCGAACCACTGGTCACCGCGGCCCTCGGCGAGGACGCCGAGATCGTCGAGCGGTTCCGCGGGGCGGAGCTGGCCGGTGCCCGCTACACCCGCCCGTTCGAACTGCTGGCGGCGAAGCGGTTCGCGGCCGGCACCGGCGTCCCGCACTCGGTCGTGCTCGCCGACTACGTGACGACCACGGACGGCACGGGCCTGGTCCACCAGGCGCCGGCGTTCGGCGCGGAGGACCTGGCGGTCTGCCGGGCGAGCGGGCTGCCGGTGGTGAACCCGATCGGGACGGGCGGCCGCTTCCTCGCCGACGTCCCCTTGGTCGGCGGGATGTTCTTCAAGGATGCCGACGCGCCGCTGACCGCCGACCTGCGCGCACGGGGCCGGCTGTGGCGGGCGTCGACGTATACGCACAGCTACCCGCACTGCTGGCGCTGCCACACACCGTTGATCTACTATCCGCTGCCGTCCTGGTACATCCGGACCACCGCCATCCGCGACGAGCTGCTGGCGCAGAACGAGCGGACGACCTGGCACCCCGAGCGAATCAGGACCGGTCGGTACGGCGAGTGGCTGCGCGGCAACGTCGACTGGGCGCTGTCCCGCAACCGATACTGGGGGACACCGTTGCCGGTCTGGCGCTGCGACGACGACCCCACCCATCTGGTGTGCGTCGGGTCACTCGCCGAGCTCTCCGAGCTCGCCGGGCGGAACCTGGCCGACCTCGACCCGCACCGCCCGTTCGTCGATGAGGTCACCGGGACCTGCCCGACCTGCGGCGGCGTCTCGCACCGGGTGCCCGAGGTGATCGACGTCTGGTACGACAGCGGCGCGATGCCGTTCGCCCAGTGGGGTGCCCCGCACCACAACCTCGAGGAGTTCACCCGGCAGTACCCGGCGCAGTACATCTGCGAGGCGATCGACCAGACCCGCGGCTGGTTCTACACGATGATGGCGGTCGGCACGCTGGTGTTCGGCCGCTCCTCCTATGAGACGGTGCTCTGCCTCGGCCTGCTCCTGGACGCCGACGGCCGCAAGATGAGCAAGCATCTCGGCAACGTGCTCGATTCCTTCGAGCTGTTCGAGCGGCACGGCGCGGACGCGGTCCGCTGGCTGATGCTCGCCGGCGGCTCGCCGTGGGCGGACCGCCGGATGAGTCACGAGGCGATCGAGGACATCGTCCGCAAGGTCCTGCTCACCTACTGGAACACCGCGTCGTTCTTCGCCCTCTATGCCGGGGCGGCCGGCTGGCGGCCGGGCGCGAGCCCAGGCGCGGGCGCGACACCGCCGGCCCGGCGGCACGTGCTGGACCGCTGGGCGCTGTCCGAGCTCGCGGCCACCGTCGCCGAGGTGGACGAGGCGCTGGAGAACTTCGACTCGCTGCGGGCCGGGCGGCGGATCGCCCGGTTCGTCGACGACCTGTCCAACTGGTACGTCCGCCGGTCCCGCCGCCGGTTCTGGGCCGGCGACGCCGATGCCCTGGACACCCTGCACACCTGCCTGGACGCACTGACCCGAGTGATGGCGCCGTTCACACCGTTCCTCACCGACTGGCTGTGGTCACGGCTGTTCGCCGACGCCTCCCCGCAGACCCCCGACTCGGTGCACCTTGCCGCCTGGCCCGAGCTCCCCGGGGGGCTGCACACGCCGGAGCTCTCGGAGCAGATGGATCTCGTCCGGCGGATCGTGGAACTCGGCCGTGCCGCCCGGGCCGCCAGCGGGATGCGCACCCGCCAGCCGTTGCCGCGGGCGGTCATCGGCGCGAGTGCCTTCGACGAGCTCTCCCCCGAGCTGATCGCGCAGATCACCGAGGAGCTCAACGTGACCACGGTGGAGCCGGCGACCTCGGAGGTCGTCGACATCTCGGTGAAGCCGAACTTCCGGGCCCTGGGGCGGCGCTTCGGCAGGAACACCAAGGCGGTCGCCGCGGCCATCGCGGCCGCCGGTCCTCCCGTCAACGGACGGCTCACCGTCACCGTCGACGGGGAGGAGGCCGAGCTGTCCGGGGACGAGCTGATCATCACAGAGACGCCGCGGCAGGGCTGGGCGGTCACCGCCGAGTCCGGGCTCTCCGTCGCCCTCGACCTGGAGATCTCCCCGGAGCTCGCCCGCGCCGGGCTCGCCCGCGACGTCGTCCGGGTGCTCCAGGACGCGCGCAAGGCGGCAGGGCTGGAGATCACCGACCGGGTGGACGTCTCCTGGGCGGCGACGCGCGAGGAGACCGCACTCGCGCTGCGTACCCACGGTCAGACGGTGGCCGAGGAGGTGCTGGCGGTCTCCTTCACCGAGGTGGCCCGCACGGAGCTGCCTGCGGCGCAGCCGTGGGAGGCGGAAGCCCGCTCGGCGGCCGAGGAGCTGGGCCTGGCGTTCACGCTCACCCGGCACGAGACGACCGGCAGCTGAGACCGAGGCCCGAGGTCAGCGAGAGGCCCGGCGTACTGCTCCCGCCGGGAGCAGCGCCGCGGCGACCAGCGTCAAGATCAGGGACGCATAGACGAAACCGCTGCCGGCAAGGATGCCGACCACCGCAAGAACCGTACACAAAGCAAGAACTGCTCCACAAAGCGTCAGCATCTCTCGATCACCCCATCACGAGACCGCCCGTCGGCTCCGGCCCCGTCCGCGCCGGTGCCGAGGGCCACGCCAGACTCGCCGAGGGCCGCGCAGCGGATGATCAGAACTCCTGCATTCCCGGGGCGTCCCGCCGGGTGGCGTCCATGTCCGGCCGGCCGTGACCGTTGTCGCGGGCCATGGCGGCGCCGGCGGGCAG
>NZ_CDWRCK010000166.1:0-9533 GCF_977927595.1 Frankia sp. CcWB3 | reverse complement strand
ATGTTGGCATGTCGGCATCACGACACGTATTCGGTCGAGGAGGTCGAGGAGATCCCCGCCACGATGTTCTTGCGTGATGCGTTATGACGGAAGAACGTCGCAGTAGGACACCGTCGCAGTAGAGCGTCGCAGTAGAGCACCGTCCCAGAGGACACTCCCGCCCCGTCCACGATCCGCTCAGGAGGGTTACCCGACGTGCTGACCCGAAGCGCCCGCCTGTTCCGCCGGATCGCCCTGACCGTGCTGGGTCTCGGCGTCCTCGGCCTCGGGATCGCGATGTTGGCGCTGCCGGGCCCGGGATTCCTCGTCGTGGCGCTCGGGTTCTTCATCCTGAGCCTGGAGTACGAGTGGGCGCGCGGCCGTTTCGAGCAGGCCCGGCGCAAGGCCGCCGACCTCGCCGATCAGGCGGCCGCGAACCGGTTCTCGTCGGCGTTCACGATTCTGTTCGCGCTGGGGATGATCGCCGCGGGAATCGCGTGGATCGTGGTCGACACCCTTCCCGCGTCCTCCGGGTGGTCCGGCGGAAGCCTGATCCTCAGTGGGCTCGTCATCCTGACCACCATGATCGTGAGTCTCTGGCAGGCGAAGGAGGCCCGCGATGCCGGCCGGCCCACGCCCGCCGAACTCCTCGCCCAACGGGAGCCGGAGAAGAGTCGATCCTGATGGGCGAAGGTCTACTGGCCCTGGGTGACCTGACTGATCCCGAGTACGTGCGGCTGGGCGTACACGCACTTGTACAGGGCCGCGCGGTCGACGGTCGACGCCTTCGCAACGTCGTACCGCAGCGGATAGATCCGGCTGGTGGCCAGCTGGTTGCGGTCCTTCGGCAGCTGGATGGCCCTGCCCACCGAGGGGCACGCGGCGCGCACCGCGTCCTTCTGCGCCTCGGTGGCTCCCGGGGCGAAGTACACGACGGCCTCCTGTTGCGGCGGCGGCCCGTCCAACGTCGCGTAGATCCCGAAGACGATCAGGCCGATGGTGGCGAGTACCGCCACGACGACCATCGTCCGGCGCCGAGGGTCGGCCAGGTAGCGAGCGGCACGGGTGACAGCAGGTGACGACGATGGGGCCACGTGGTGAGTCCTGTCACATCGGGGAAGGAAATCTGGTCCGGACGACGGCTGGAGCACCGCCATGACCGGACCCCCAACGTAGTCCGCCGAGCGGGTCCGTAAGGTAAACGCCCTCATGAGGCTTAGCGACCTCCGCCACGGGTAACCGCCGGCCCACCGCTGCGCGGCGTGCTCGTACCGGTTCACCGTCGACCGGCGGCGCTGTGCCCGCGATCGCGCCCAACGGCGGGCGACCCCGATGACATCGACCCCGATGATCATCAATTATCCGACGATCATCGATCCAACGATGATCACAACCAGTGGACCATGGGAGCGAGGAACAGGTCGTGCCATCCCTGATCGAGGACTACGCGCTGATCGGCGACACCCACTCCGCGGCGCTCGTGTCGCGCACTGGGTCGATCGACTGGTTGTGCCTGCCCCGATTCGACTCGCCGTCGTGCTTCGCCGCCCTGCTCGGCGACTCCGAGGCCGGCCACTGGAAGATCGCGCCCGTCGAGCCGGTCCTGGGCATCAGCCGGCGCTACCGGGGCGACACGCTGGTGCTGGAGACGGACATGACGACCGCGTCCGGCACCGTGCGCATCGTCGACGCGATGTTCCCCCGCGCCGGCACGCACACCGTGCTCCGCCTGGTCGAATGCCTCGAGGGTGCGGTCCACCTCCGATCGGAGACCCGGTTCCGCTTCGACTACGGCTCCATCGTGCCGTGGGTCCGCCGGGTGGACGAGCACACCATGTCGGCGGTGGCCGGGCCGGATGCGGTCACCCTGCGGACAACCGCCCCGATGGAGGGGCACGACATGGCCACCTACGCCGACTTCCACGTCGCCGCCGGCCAGTCGGTACCGTTCTCGCTGACCTGGGCCCCCTCCCATCAGACTCCCCCGCCGTCCCACGACCTCCGGCGCATGATCACCCTCACCGAGGCGTGGTGGTCGGACTGGATGGCGGGCTGCACCTACGACGGCCAGTGGCAGCCGGCCGTCCGCCGGTCGCTGATCACCCTCAAGGCGCTCACCTACGCCCCGACCGGAGGGATCGTCGCCGCCGTCACGACCTCGCTGCCGGAACACATCGGCGGCGTGCGCAACTGGGACTACCGGTACTGCTGGCTGCGGGACGCGACGATCACGCTGCTCGCCCTGCTCGACGCCGGGTTCACCAGCGAGGCAACCGCCTGGCGGGAGTGGCTGCTGCGCGCGGTCGCCGGTGACCCCTCCCGGGTACAGATCATGTACGGCGTGGCCGGGGAACGCCGGCTGCCCGAATACGAGATCCCGTGGCTACCGGGGTACGAGAACTCCGCCCCGGTGCGGGTCGGCAACGCCGCCGTCGACCAGTTCCAGCTCGACGTCTACGGCGAGGTCCTCGACGCCCTGCATGTCGCGCGGGTCGCGGTCGCCAACCGTCGCCAGCCCGTGCCCGGGCTGGCGCTCCCCGGCGGGCAGACCATCACCGAGAGCCATGCGGACGACTCCTGGCCGCTGCAGACCAAGCTGATGGACTTCCTCGAGACCGGCTGGCGGAAGACCGACGAGGGCATCTGGGAGGTACGCGGCCCCCGCCGCCACTTCGTCCACTCGAAGGTGATGGCCTGGGTCGCGGCCGACCGGGCGGTACGCGGGATCGTCGAGTCCCGGCTACCGGGCCCCGTCGACCGCTGGTCGGCGCTGCGGGACGAGATCCACACGGAGGTCTGCACCCGCGGGTTCGACTCCGAACGCAACACCTTCACCCAGTTCTACGGCTCCAAGGAACTCGACGCGGCGCTGCTGTACATGCCGCTGGTGGGGTTCCTGCCCGCCACCGACCCCCGCGCCGTGGGAACAGTCGCCGCCATCGAGCGGGAGCTGATGGAGGACGGGTTCGTCCTGCGGTATCCGACGGCCGAGGACGGCGCGGTCGACGGACTGCCCGCGGGCGAGGGCGCCTTCCTGGCCTGCACCTTCTGGTTGGCCGACAACTACGCCCTGTCCGGGCGGGTCCACGAGGCTCAGGAGCTGTTCGAACGCCTGCTGTCGTTGCGTAACGACGTCGGGCTCCTCGCGGAGGAGTACGACCCCAGGCTGGGCCGGATGACGGGTAACTTCCCGCAGGCGTTCAGCCACGTCCCCCTGGTCAACACCGCGCGGACGCTCACCGACGCGCTGCGCGGCACACCGCGCTCGCGCACCGACCGGGCCCACCCGCCCGGCCACTTCTTCGGCTGAGCCCGCGGGACACCCGGCTGGCTACCGGGCTGACTACCGACTCGTAACATACCGTGCACGCCGATACTGGATTCGTACGATCGGCGTGATCGGGATTCACGCTTTCGACGGACGGACAGGGGACGGGCGTGGCAGGTCGCATCGCGGTGATCGGCGGTGGAATTCTCGGGCTGGCGGTCGCCCGTCGGCTCGGGCAGGTCGAACCGGGATCGGCCGTGACGGTGTTCGAGAAGGAACAGGACATCGCCCGGCATCAGACCGGCCGCAACAGCGGCGTCGTCCACGCCGGTCTCTACTACGTCCCAGGCTCGCTCAAAGCGACCCTGTGCCGCCGTGGGGTCGGGCTGCTGCGGGAGTTCTGCGCCACGCACCGCATCCGGTACGACGAGTGCGGCAAGATCGTGGTCGCCGTCGACAACAGCGAGCTCGAACGGTTGGCCGAGATCGAGAAGCGGGCGGCGGCGAACGGCGTACCGCGGACCCGGATGCTCGACGCCGACGAGCTGCGGTCCGTCGAACCCCACGCCCGCGGGGTCGCCGCCCTGCACTCACCCACCACCGCCATCATCGACTATCCCGGGGTCGCGCGGGCCCTGCGTACCGAGATCGTCGCCCCTGGCGGGGCCGTGCGCACCGGAGCCGAGGTGATCGGGGTGGAGGATCGCCCAGCCGGCGTCCACCTCCGCCTCACGGTCGCCGGAACCGCGCGCGCGCGACCCAACGGCAATCACGAGCTAGCGTCCCGCGACGGTGGCCGGGTCGCCGTCGTCTCCGAAAGCGTCGGGCCGTTCGACCTGCTGATCTCCTGTGCCGGGCTGCAGTCGGACCTGGTGGCGACGCTGACCGGTGAGGACGCCTCCCCGCAGATCGTTCCCTTCCGGGGCGACTACTGGCTGCTGCGCCCCGAGCGGCGTGGCCTCGTCCATGGGCTGATCTATCCGGTTCCGGATCCGCGATATCCCTTCCTCGGCATCCATCTCACCAAGCGCATCGACGGGGAGATCCTGGTCGGGCCGAACGCGGTGCTGGCCACTGCCCGAGAGGGGTACACGGTCGGCACCGTCCAGGGCACCGACCTGCGACGGACGCTCGCCTGGCCGGGGTTCCACAAGATGGCGAAGACCCACTGGAAGACCGGCGCCAAGGAGATGCTGCGCACGGCGAGCAAGCGGGCCTTCGTCGCCGAGGCCCGGCGCTATGTCCCCGACCTGCGGGCCACCGACGTGGTTCGCGGCCCCGCGGGAGTCCGGGCCCAGGCCGTCGCCCGCGACGGTAGCCTCGTCGACGACTTCGTCCTGTCCCACAACGGGCGGGTCGTGCATGTCCGTAACGCGCCGTCTCCCGGCGCGACGGCGTCGTTGGCGATCGCTGAGCACATCGTCAGCAAGATCGTTTCCGAACGGGCCGGCTGACGGGCCCGAGAAACCGACAAGCCCGAGATTGACAATCCCGCGGCAACCCGTGCATCAAACCCGACGCGGCCACCCACCAGGCCACGGCAGACGCTGGGATGGGCGAAGCCGGTCGAGGTTTTCAACGATTTGCTGGCGAAGCACGCGTCGCTATGACCGCTTGATTCCGCCCCCGCGCGAGGCCGCCGTTCACACCGTGTAGGGACGCTTCTCCCTGGCCTCCGCGAGCGCGACCGCCCACCACTCGAGTTGCCTGATCAGGGTCTGGGCAGCGGTGTTGCAGCCTTCGGGATCCTTGGGCGTGCCGTCGGCGTGGAACTGGGCCCAGGCACCGTGGAAGCTGACCGTATCGCGGATGGTGACCGCGTGCAACTCGGCGAAGACCTGGCGCAGGTGCTCCACCGCGCGCAGGCCGCCCGCCTGGCCGCCGTAGGAAACGAAACCCACCGGCTTCGCCTGCCACTCGGTGTAATGCCAGTCGATGACATTCTTGAGAACGGCCGGATAACTGTGACTGTACTCGGGGGTGATCACGACGAAGGCGTCGGCCGCGGCAAGCTGCCGGGTGACGTCCGCCAGTTCCGCGACTTCTGGACCGCTGGAGGTACCCAGCCTCTCCGGCAGCCTGACGTCGTCGAGGTCGACGACATTCGTGACGATCGAATCGTGGGCGGATACCTGCTTGGTGAACCACTGGGCGACCACCGGGGCGAAACGTCCCACCCTGTTGCTTCCAATAACTACCGCGAGGTTGATGGGCTGATCGAGCATGAAAGTCCTCTCATTCCGCGGATCGGCGAGATCCGCTCTCGCCAGCAGGCGCCCGGAACTCTAAAACCTCAACCATGATTGAAGTCAAGGTCGTCTCCCGGCCGGTGGGTCGCGCAGTCATGCGGGTGCTATGCGGGCGGCGGTGAACGACTCCGCGCGGGCCGGCCGGCAGCGCGGCCCACTACGTCATCTCTCGACTCCGTTGACCTCAACCTTGGTTGAGGTTGCAGACTTTGCGTGTCACCACCTCGTCACCGGATGCAGCAGGGCGCTTCGAGAGAGAGCAAGGATGTCAGCGATGGCCGCGCCTGCGGAGGGGCCGGAACTCAGCCGGACGACTACCCGGGTGGTCCTCTTCGGGCTCCTCACCGGTGTGTTCATGTCCGCGCTGGACATGACGATCATGGCGACCGCCACCCGGACCGTGGCGGACTCGCTGCACGGGCTCACCGCCCAGGCATGGATCACCAGCGCCTACCTGATGACCATGACCATCTCAGCGACCATCCGTGAGAAGAAGACGGCGACAACGCGGGAACACCCCACCCCCGCCGACCACGGCGCCCCCGTCACCGACGGGTAACCAGACCGGTACGGAAAACCCATGTCCGCGCTGCCACGCGGCAGAAACCCCACCTCCGCGCCGAGGCGCGGAGCAACCCGACAGGAGAGTGGAACCGATGAAAGCCGCCGCATTCTTCGACCCCGGCCCACCCAACGTCCTCCAACTCGTCGAACTGCCCCAGCCCGAACCCGGCCCCGGCGAGATCCGAGTACGGGTACGGGCCGCCGGCGTCCAGCCAGTCGACCTGGCGACCCGCGAGGGCTGGATACCCCCTGGCGTCGAACTCAGCCGTCCCCAGATACTCGGCAACGAGTTCGCCGGTACCGTCGACCTGACCGGCCCGGACGTCACCGGCATCACCACCGGCGACGAAGTCCTCGGCTTCCGTTCCCTGGGCTGCTACGCGGAATACCTGGTCGTCCCCACCGACCAGGTGGTACCCAGACCCGCCGCACTGCCCGCACAGATCGCCAGCGGACTCTCCGGCGCCGGACAAACCGCCCACACCGCCGTCGAGGAACTCAAGATCGGCTCAGGCGACACCTTCCTCATCCACGCCGCCGCCGGCGCCGTCGGCACCATCGCCGTCCAACTCGCAACGCTCGCCGGCGCCACCGTGATCGGCACCGCCAGCCCCGCCAACCACGACTACCTACGCTCCCTCGGCGCCACCCCCGTCGCCTACGGCGACGGCCTCGTCGACCGCGTACGTGCCCTCGCCCCCAACGGAGTAACCGCCAGCCTGGACGCCGCCGGCGCCGACGGACTACGCGCCGCAATCGAACTCGTCCCGGACCGGCACCGCATTGGCACCATCGTCGCCTTCGACCTCTACCAGGAACTCGGCGTCCGCTGGCTAGGCAGCAAACGCTCCGCGGCACGACTCTCGGAGCTGGTCGGGCTGTACACACGAGGACAGCTGAAGATCGGGCTACGCCAGGCCTACCCACTGGAGCGCGCCGCCGACGCCCACCGCGACGTCGGCACCGGCCACGGCCGAGGCAAGGTCGTACTGACCCCCGCATGACCTGCCCCCACCCGCGTCGCGACGGGCGGCGACGCCGACGAGTCGAACATGCGTTCCATATTTCTGGTGGGAGGCCCGTCTCCACCGCTTACCCTGCGTCTGCGTTCCGTTCGGCACCGATGCTGGAGAGCTGGGCCCAGAAGGCTCGTTCAAGGCGTGCCGGCCGTGGAGCGGGCGGGACGATCAGCGCCCCGCAGCAGAGTGCGGGCCCGGCGACGCGGTCGGGAGATCGGCTCGGCGCGCCGCTTCGAGAAGGCGCTTGTCGTAGGTGACGAACGCCTCCAACCGGGTGTCGTTCTCGTCGGACAGCCGAAGGGCGGTAGCGAGGTGAATGGCATCGAGAGACCGCAGGAGCGGGTCATCGAAGGCGGCCGCGACGGTGCACGTGGGCATCGATTTCCAGACGGTACATCCGGTCCAATACCCGCGGCACGCGTCCCGATGCTTCCGGGGCCGTTCGTTGTAGATGGCCTCCTCGATCTGGGCGCGGTCGTCGGCGTCGAGGGTGCTCAGATCGTTCTCGACACGGCGGATGAGCTGCCGCAGCCGGCTGATCTTGTCCTCGGAGGGCATCGCGTCGCGACGGGCCCAGCTTCAGCGCCGTGGACGGCAGGGGGGCCGTTGACGGGGCCGTCTGGGCAGCACACGACGAGGGCATCGGAGGCGGTTCCGGTGCCGGGCACGCCGGCTTCGAGCAGCGCCTGGGTTCTGGCTTCCGTGGCTGTGATGACGGCGTTGACGAGGGCAGCGTCGCCGCTGCGCCTTGGCGAGGTCCCCGGTCAGGGCCGGCGCGGGCGCGCCGCAACGCACCAGCACGTACGACTCGGGCTTGCCGTTCGGGTACGGCTGCTTGACCGTGAGGACCTCGTAGCTGCCTGGACCGGCCGTTCGACCGCATGCGAATGTTCGAGCTTGCGTGCGGAAACGCGACCCGAGGAGAAGAAGGACCGCATGATCGAGCACAAGGTGCGTGTCTACCGCAGCGAGGAGCGACTGGCCCGCGAGGAGCAGCTCGCCTGGAAGATCGCCGCGGTCGCGTCCGATCCGGTGGAGGTGACCCTGGAGGTCACCGAGATGGCCATCAACCGTGTGATCGACAACGCCGGGGTGGCTGCGGCGTCCCTAGCTCGCAAGCCGGTGACGGCGGCGCGGGAGCAGGCGCTGCGGCACGCCCCGCCGGCCGGCCGCGCCGGCGCCACCGTCTTCGGCCTGCCGCCCGAGACCAGGGTCTCGCCCGAATGGGCGGCGTGGGCGAACGGTGTCGCCGTGCGTGAGCTCGACTTCCACGACACGTTCCTCGCCGCCGACTACTCGCATCCCGGCGACAACATCCCGCCGATCCTCGCGGCGGCGCAGCACGCCGGGCTCGGCGGGCGCGACCTGCTGCGCGGCCTCGCCACCGGCTACGAGATCCTGGTGGCCCTGGTCCGCGCGATCTGCCTACACAAGCACAAGATCGATCACATCGCGCACCTCGGCCCGTCGGCCGCGGCCGGTATCGGCACGCTGCTCGGCCTGCCGACCGAGACTGTCTACCAGGCGGTCGGTCAGGCGCTGCACACCACGACGACGACCAGGCAGTCCCGCAAGGGCGAGATTTCCAGCTGGAAAGCCTACGCCCCGGCGTTCGCCGGAAAGATCGCCGTTGAGGCCGTAGACCGGGCGATGCGGGGCGAGGGCGCGCCCTCGCCGATCTACGAGGGTGAAGACGGGGTGATCGCCTGGATGCTCGACGGCGCGGCGGCGCAGTGCGTCGTCGGACTGCCCGGCCCCGGCGAGCCCAAGCTCGGCATCCTCGACACCTACACCAAAGAGCACTCGGCCGAGTACCAGAACCAGGCGTTCATCGACCTGGCCCGCCGGCTCGGCCCGCGCCTCGGCGACAGCCTGGCGACGATGCGGTCGATCGTGATCCACACCAGCCACCACACCCACTACGTGATCGGCTCGGGTGCGAACGACCCGCAGAAGTACGACCCGAAGGCCAGCCGCGAGACCCTCGACCACTCGATCCCCTACATCTTCGCCGTCGCGCTGCAGGACCGGGACTGGCACCACGAGCGGTCCTACGCGCCCGAGCGCGCCGCCCGGCCGGACACCGTCGAGCTGTGGCAGAAGATCACCACGGTCGAGGACCCGGAGTGGACCCGCCGCTACCACGCGACCGACCCGGCCGAGAAGGCGTTCGGCGGCCGGGTCGTCGTCACCCTGGCCGACGGCTCCGTCGTCGCGGACGAGATCGCCGTCGCCGACGCCCATCCGCTGGGCGCCCGGCCGTTCGGGCGGGCCGAGTATGTCGCGAAGTTCCGCCGGCTGGCCGAGGGCGTCGTGCCGACCGACGAGCAGGACCGCTTCCTCGACGCGGCGGTGCGGCTGCCGGAGTTGCGGCCCGACGAGCTCGGCGAGCTGACCCTGGTGCCTGACTGGCCGCTTTCGACCGGCTCGGTCACCGGCCTGTTCTAGGGCCTG
>NZ_CDWRCK010000165.1:3856-10045 GCF_977927595.1 Frankia sp. CcWB3 | reverse complement strand
CATCCCCACCCGCCCGGCGTCCAGCAGGTCGAACAGCGCCTGCTTCTCGCTGTGGTCGGGGCTCGCCGGGTAGCCGAAGGCGGGACGAATGCCGCGGAATCGCTCGGCGTGCAGATCCTCCAGCGACGGCTCGGCGTCCGGCTCGAACCAGGCGCGTCGCGCCTCAAGGTGGACATACTCGGCGAACGCCTCGGCGAGCCGGTCGGCCAGGGCCTTCACCATGATCGCCCGGTAGTCGTCCTGCCGAGCCTCGAAGCCGGCCGCGAGCGTGTCGGCGCCGTGGACGGCCACGGCGAACCCGCCGATGTGGTCCCCGGCCGGGGCCAGGTAGTCGGCGAGGCTGCGGTTCGGCCGCCCCGCGGGCTTGGCCGTCTGCTGGCGCAACATCGGCAGGCGCAGCCGCTCCGTGGCACCCTGACCCGACGTGCCACCCGGACCCGGCGAGCCACCCGGACCCGGCGAGCCGGCGCTGTTCACCGCGCCGACGTCGATCAGATCGATCAGGATGTCGTCGTCCTCCGCGACGGCGGGCCAGAAGCCGTAGGCCCCGCGGGCCTGAAGGCTACCGTCCGCAATGATCTGATCGAGCAGGACGTTCGCCTCGTCGTACAGCTCGCGGGCCACCGGCTGGTCCAGGATCGCCGGGAACTTGCCCTTCAGCTCCCAGGCAAGGAAGAAGAACTGCCAGTCGATCATCGCGCGCAGCGCGCTGAGGTCCGGGGTGACGACGCGGACGCCGGTGAAGGCGGGGACGGGCAGGTCGTCGAACGTGACCTGCTCGCGGTTCGCCCGGGCCTGCGCGAGGGGGAGCAGCGGGCGCTGCTGGCGGTTCTCGTGCTGCTCACGCAGGAGCTTCTGCTCCGCCCGGTTACGCACGGCGAGCTCCCCGGCCCGGTCAGCGTCGAGCAGGTCCGAGACCACGCCGACGACGCGGGAGGCGTCCAGCACATGGACGGTGGTGGCGTCGTAGGCGGGGGCGATGCGGACGGCGGTGTGCTGGCGCGAGGTGGTGGCGCCGCCGATCAGCAGGGGCAGCTTCAGCCCGCGGCGCTGCATCTCGGTGGCGACCGTGACCATCTCGTCCAGGGACGGAGTGATCAGGCCGGACAGGCCGATCGCGTCGGCGCCCTCCGCCACCGCCGTGTCGAGGATGACCGTGGCGGGGACCATGACCCCCAGGTCGATGACCTCGTAGTTGTTGCAGCCGAGGACCACACCCACGATGTTCTTGCCGATGTCATGCACGTCGCCCTTGACGGTCGCGAGCACCACCGTGCCGTTGCCACGGTTGCCACGGCCGGTGCCGGCGGTGTCGGTGCCGGCCAGCAGCGCCTGCTGCTTCTCGGCCTCCATGAACGGTTCCAGGTAGGCGACCGAGCGCTTCATCACCCGGGCGCTCTTGACCACCTGCGGCAGGAACATCTTCCCGGATCCGAAGAGATCACCGACGATCTTCATGCCGTCCATGAGCGGTCCCTCGATCACGTCGAGGGGGCGGGCCGCCCGCGCCCGGGCCTCCTCCGTGTCGGGCTCGATGAAGTCGACGATGCCGTGCACGAGCGCGTGCGCCAGGCGCTCCTCGACCGGCGCCTCGCGCCAGGACAGGTCCACCGTGCGCTTCGTGCCGCTCCCGCTCACGGTCTCGGCGAACGCGACGAGCCGGTCGGTGGCGTCGTCGCGCCGGTCGAAGAGCACGTCCTCGACGAGTTCGAGCAGGTCGGCGGGGATGTCCTGGTAGACGGCGAGCTGGCCGGCGTTGACGATGCCCATGTCGAGCCCGGCGCGCACGGCGTGGAGGAGGAACGCCGAGTGCATCGCCTCGCGGACGATGTCGTTGCCGCGGAAGGAGAACGACAGGTTCGAGATGCCGCCGCTGGTCCGCGCTCCCGGGCAGCGATGCTTGATCAGTGGCAACGCGTCGAGGAACGCCTTCGCGTAGCCGTTGTGCTCGGCGATGCCGGTGGCGACGGCGAGCACGTTCGGGTCGAACACGATGTCCTCGGCCGGGAAGCCGACCCGCTGGGTGAGCAGGTCGTAGGCGCGGGCGCAGATCGCCACCTTGCGTTCGGCGGTGTCGGCCTGGCCCCGCTCGTCGAAGGCCATCACGACCACGCCGGCGCCGTAGTCGCGGATGCGCCGGGTCTGCTCCAGGAAGGGCTCCTCACCCTCCTTGAGGCTGATCGAGTTGACGACGCCCTTGCCCTGCACGCAGCGCAGCCCGGCCTCCAGCACGCTCCACCGCGAGCTGTCGACCATGATGGGCAGGCGGGCCGCCTCCGGCTCGGTGGCGAGCAGGTTCAGGAACGTGGTCATCGCCCGCTCGCTGTCGAGCAGGTCGGCGTCCATGTTGACGTCGAGCAGGTTGGCCCCGCCGCGCACCTGCTCCAGGGCGACGTCCACGGCGGCCTGGTAGTCGTCGGCCTCGATCAGCCGCCGGAACCGCGCCGAACCGGTGACGTTGGTGCGCTCCCCGATCATGACGAAGCCGGTATCTTCGCCGATCTCGAACGGCTCCAGCCCGCTGAAGCGGGTGCGCGCCGGCGGGGCCGGAACCGGGCGCGGCGCCGCGCCGGCGATGGCGGCGGCGATCCGCGCGATGTGCGCCGGCGTCGTCCCGCAGCAGCCGCCGACGATGTTGACCAGGCCCGCGGCGGCGAATTCGCCGATCAGCCGGCCGGCCTCGTCCGGGGTCTGGTCGTAGCCGCCGAAGGCGTTCGGCAGGCCGGCGTTGGGATGGCAGGCCGTGAACGTGTCGGCGAGCCGGGCGAGCTCGGCGACATGCGGGCGCATCTCCTCGGCACCGAGCGAGCAGTTCACCCCGACGACCAGCGGATGCGCGTGGGCGATGGAGCTCCAGAACGCCTCGACGGTCTGCCCCGACAGCGTCCGCCCGGACAGGTCGACGATCGTTACCGAGATCCACAGCGGCAGCCGCGGGGCGACCTCGCGGGCGGCGGCGATCGCGGCCTTCGCGTTGAGCGTGTCGAAGATCGTCTCGATGAGCAGCAGGTCGACCCCGCCGTCCGCCAACGCCTGGATCTGCTCGGCGTAGGCGGCCCGGACCTCGTCGAAGGTCACCGCCCGGTACGCCGGATCCTCCACCCGCGGAGACAGCGAGAGCGTGACGTTCAATGGGCCGATCGAACCGGCGACGAACCGGCGCCCCCCGGTCTGCCGGGCGGCCTCGTCCGCGGCCTGGCGGGCCAGCCGCGCGCTCCGCAGGTTCATCTCCCGCACCAGCGACTGCAGCCCGTAGTCCGCCTGGCCGATGCTCGTCGCGGTGAACGTGTTCGTCGTGGTGATGTCCGCGCCGGCCGCGAGATACTGCCGGTGCACGTCGAGGATCACATCCGGACGGGTCAGGTTCAGCAGGTCCGGGTCGCCGGCGACGTCCTTCGGGTGGTCGCGGAACCGCTCCGTGCGGTAGTCGGCCGGGGTGAGCCCGGCGTTCTGCAGCATCGTGCCCCAGGCCCCGTCGAGCACGACGACCCGCTGGGCCAGCAGCTCCCGGAGCTCCCGCTCGCCGGCCCCGACCGTGCTGGCCTCGACCGCGCCGGCCTCGACCGCGTTTGCCCCGGCCGTGCTGGCCTCGATCGCGCCGTCATGGACGGCCACCTCGTCGACCGACCTGGACCCTGCCATCAGACCACCTCCCGGTTATGGGAGGCGCCCTTACTGAACGGTGCGGGCCGAGCGTGGCGGACCTGGGCCCGTTGCAGCGCCTCTCGACCTGTGAGTGACGATACCGTGCCATCGTGATCACTTCACGTCGGCTCGAGCGTTTCCTCGCCGTTGCTGCTGTCGCTTGAGAGTCGCACGCCACCCGGGCGGGACACCGGTCCGCGCCGCGCGTGAGCTCATCCGGACTTGGCGGAGGTGCCGGCATACAGCGCACGGATCTGGGCGTCGGTCGGATGGTGGCCCGTGCCCGGGAAACCGACCGTCCAACCGGCGACAAGCACCGCGCGGTCGATGGCACGGTCGGGATCGCCGGTGGCCAGCCAGTAGTGCAGGAACCCGGCGAACAGCGCATCACCCCCGCCGGTTGTGTCCACCACGCCCAGCGGTGCGACCGCCGCGACAGCGCGCACCGGCCGGTCCGCCACCGCCAGCAGGCAACCCCGCGCGCCCAGACCCACGACCACGATCCGTGCCGGTCCCCGGGCAAGCAACTGCCGGGCAAAGGCATCGGGGGGTACGGTGAGGTTCTCCGCCGAGCAGAACACGATCGACGCCCGGGTGAGCCAGTCCTGTGCATAGGCGTCGTCCTGCCCGACCAGGGACGCCAGTCGCACGTCGCTGCCCAGCGCGGCGAGCCCGCGGGCGACGTTGCAGCCGACCCCGGCGACTTCCAGGCGCAGCGACCGGTTCAGATAGCGCACCGGGGGGTAGGCGAGGGGGAAACCATCGACCGGGATCGTCTGCTGGACGTTGACGACACCGGCAACCGCCACGGACAAGCCCATAGGCCCGCAGTGTCGCACCGCCGGGCTGAGTGTCGTGAGCATCGTGGGGCCATACCTGCGCGATCTGTGCACCGAGGAACAGCGGAATCGCTGGCTGCCCGGGGTGGCTGCCGGCAAGGAGGTGTCCATCTGGGCGAGGGCGTCGGTGAGCGCGTCCGCGCGGCTGCGTTCCAGGTCCCCGTTGCGTTCCAGGTCCCCGTAGACCCGCGCCTTGATGGCGGCCAGGGACATCGGTGAGCAGGACCGCGCGATGTCGGTGGCGTAGCGCACCGCGTGGTCCAGTACGTCGCCATCCGTGATCATCTGGTTGACCAGCCCGAGCTCGGCCGCCTCGGCGGCACTGACGGCGTGGCCGGACAGCAGGAAGTCCGAGACCCGGGCGGTGCCCATGATCCGGGGAAGATGCCAGGACAGACCGTATTCGACGACCAGGCTGAGGCGGGAGAAGCCGGAGTTGACGGAGGCGGAGGCCGCGATGAACCGGACCTCCGGGTCGGCGTCCGCGGCACGCAGGGCCTGCGCGTAGGCGGTGGCCATCGGCAGGGTGAACGCGTTCATGACCTCGAGCCGGTTCAGGGTGACGACGGCGACCCCGTCCTCGACCCGGGTCAGAACGGGATCGGCAACGGCGGTCTGGATCGACTCCGTGCTGCTGCGCGCCTTTCGCTCGATTCCCTCGAGGTCGGCGGCGTGCCTGGCGTTCCTGGGCGCGCCCGGCGTGCCGCCGCGCCCGCCGCGCGGACTCCGCAGATCTCATGCCGATGTCGCGTCTTCGTAGCGAATCGTGAGCGATCGTGTGCGTGGACTGTTGGGCAAGGATCCTGGGCTCCCGGCCCTTCGAGTGGTCCCGGTGTCGTGTAGCATGACCTCCAGATCCGGACAGGGACCGTGACTGGCACCTGGAAGGCGACAACTGAAGATCGATCTAGAGCATGGTCCCGTGGTGAAGCCTGGAGTTCACGCCGCCCTGTCAAGGCGGAGGTCGCGGGTTCGAATCCCGTCGGGACCGCGTTCGTAGGGCTAACAGTGCGCTGTGGCTCATGCGAGAGTCGCACTACCCGGGGCAGGTAGCTCAGTCGGTACGAGCGTCCGCCTGAAAAGCGGAAGGTCGGCGGTTCGACCCCGCCCCTGCCCACCACTTCTGACCTGCGGTTTTACCTCTCGGAAGAGATCGTTTACCGCTTTTGTAGATCGTTATGTAGCAACGGGTGTAGCAACGCCGACTGCGGTTGGCCAGCGGACGGTCGCCCGCGCACCCCCGCTGACCTGCATCGACACTTCCGGCAGACCGTCCGCTTCGGGACAGCACGGTCAAGCCGGCTCTCGCCCGCCGCAGTGCCCCGTCAATCGCGTCCGACGTTAAACAAATGCCCTGGTCAGGCGTCCGCTCCGAGACGCAGGTCCGGCACCTCTCCACCTGAACGGGCCGCTGAAGCCGCAGGACCTGCGACGCCCGCACTCGCGGTCGAGCGCGCCGCATCACTTCCCAGACAGCCGCGGGCCTTTGCTACACCGGTAGCTACAAATGAGCCGCAGAACGTGGCGGAGCCCGCTGGCGTAGCTGTCTGACCGGCCTCGACTCGGGAAGCGGAGCGGCGGGACCGTCCGGTTCAGCGGCGGACGGTCCAGGACGCACCGTCGCTGACCTGCACAGATGCTGTTGGCTGACCGTCCGCTCTCAGGATGTCGGTCAGGATAGCTATTGGCAGGACAGATCCTGCGG
>NZ_CDWRCK010000165.1:0-3457 GCF_977927595.1 Frankia sp. CcWB3 | reverse complement strand
GTGCGGCAGGCTGACCTGTACCTATAGTGAATGATGCTATCTTTCAAGGTTTGGTGACCTTCCGCCGTTGGTTGGTCAAGGTCGACCAGTCTCGGTATCACGGCATGGGCGCAGCTTCCAGAGCCCGATGTCCGTTGCCCTGACCTGGAGGTCTTGCGTCTGTGCCGGGTTGCGGAGCGGAGTTAGTCCCAGGCGGCGAGCCAGAGCAATGGTTGAGACCTGTGGATCGGCTGGGGAGGGCGTACCTTCCCGGTGATCGAGGTTGAGGTCTTAGTCAGGCCGACGTTGGCGCTTTGGTCGGGGAGGCACGCCCGTGCTCACGGTAGTCCTCGAAGACGACACGCCCGCTGATGGTCCGGCGGCGACGCGGTCGCTGATAGATCGTCCGGGAGCGCCCGGCGGATGCTCGCTGCCGCGTTGGAGGCCGAGGTCGACGCCTACATCGCCGAGCTCGCCGACCAGCGTGACGAACGCGGCCGTCGGCTGGTCGTCCGCAATGGCCACGCCCAGCCGCGGCAGGTGATGACCGCCGCCGGTGCGGTCGAGGTGACCGCACCGCGGGTCAACGACCGCCGTGTCGACCCGGACACCGGGGAACGGCAGCGGTTCTCCTCGGCGATCCTCCCGCCGTGGTGCCGCCGCTCCCCGAAGATCGCAGAGGTGCCGCCGTTGCTCTATCTGCACGGCCTGTCCTCCGGGGACTTCGTGCCCGCGCTCGAGCAGTTCCTCGGCTCGGGCGCCGGCCTGTCCGCCTCCACGGTGACCCGGCTGACCGCCAGCTGGCAGGGCGACTATCAGGCGTTCACCAACCGGGACCTGGCCGGCGTGGACTACGTCTACCTGTGGGCCGACGGCATCGTGCGCCACGAGGCGCTGCATCACCGAGTGGAGGTGGGAGACCTTCACCGCCGGGTTGTCGTGGCAGCCGGGCAGAAGCTGAGGGCAGCCTGATCCGGGAGACGCCGGGGAGGGCGGGAAGCAGCCCTGACAACGCCGGGACGCGTCGGCACTGCCAGACGGGGCGGGTTCGGCAAGCGAGACGGAAAGGCGTACGTGAGAAACCAGCGTGTAAAGCCCCTCAATCGGCCATCCAACTCGAACCTGGCGGATGTGGGCTGGGTTGCGGCGCGCACCGCCTCTGGACCTGGTTCTGAGGCGGGAACTCCGCACCGGGATGATTCCGCCCGGTCGGAGGCCACGGTGAAGGTCCACGGCGTAGTCGTGGCGATGCCGCTGGGGCAGAGCTGGACGCCCAGGTCCGTCGAACGGTGATGCGGTGAACGTGGGAACCATCCGGCGTCGCCCAGACTCTGTGCGTCGAGTACGGGAACGGGCAGGTGCGTCGTCCGCTGTGGGCGTCGGGTGGGGCGGAGGTCTCGTAGTAGTCGCGGGCGTGACGACCCGTCACGGAGGCCGGGAAAGCCGGCTACAGGGCGAAGGAGACCAGCAAGTCGGCAGCCGAAGGGCTGGAAGGCCAGGAGTACGCCGGTGAACATCGGCGAACTGGAGCAGGTCCTGTCCGGGGAGGAACGTGAACACGCCCTGGTCGTGGCCGAGCGTCGGGTACTGGAGATCCAGACCAAGCTGCACCGACGGGCCGGGGATGACCCTCATCGCCGGTTTGATGATCTGTGCAACCTCGTCGCGGATCCTGCGTTTCTGTTGGTGGCGTGGGATCGGGTGCGGGGCAACAGGGGCGCGCGAACGGCCGGGGTGGATGGGCAGACCGTCCACTACGTGGAGGCCGAGGTGGGGGTCGAGGTATTCCTCGACCGGCTACGGACCGAAATAAAGGACCGTAGTTTCCGTCCGTTGCCGTCACGGGAACGATGGATCCCGAAACCGGGCACGACGAGACGTCGCCGCCTGGGGATCGCCGCCGTGCGGGACCGGGTGGTCCAGGCGTCCCTGAAACTGGTGTTGGAGCCGATCTTCGAGGCGGATTTCCTCCCGTGCAGCTACGGGTTCCGCCCGCACCACCGGACTCACGACGCCGTGGCCGAAGTGCGCTACCTCACGGCCCGCTCCTACGAATGGGTCGTGGAAGGCGACATCAAGGCATGCTTTGACGAGATCTCGCATCCAGCCTTGCTTGATCGGGTGCGGATACGAGTCGGAGACAAACGGGTACTGAGCCTGGTGAAGGCGTTTCTCAAAGCGGGGTCCTCGGCGAGGACCGAGTGCTCCGAGATACCAACGCCGGAACCGCGCAAGGGTCGATCCTCTCCCCGTTGCTCAGCAACGTGGCGCTCGCCGTCCTGGACGAGCACATCGCCCAGGCTCCGGGCGGGCCTGGGGTGAGCCGCAATGATCGGCTCACCCGTCGCCGTCACGGCCAGGCGAACTATCGCCTGATCCGTTACGCCGACGACTGGTGCCTGGTCGTGTCGGGCAGCAAAGCCGACGCGGAAGCCCTGCGGGAGCAGATCGCTGGGGTCTTGTCCACGATGGGGTTGCACCTGGCGCCGGAAAAGACCCTGGTAACCCACATCGACGAGGGCCTCGACTTCCTCGGCTGGCACATCCAGCGCCGCCGGAAGCGAGGAACAAACCGGCGTCACGTCTATGGGGACGTAATGAAGTAACAAATACGTGATCGAGAGCATCATCGCAGGTCACAGGCCTGTGGAGGGTTCGAAACGCGCAAGTTATTTCATTTCGACTCCTATACCTATCCGGCTCGCAAGGCCCTCACAGCCGTGACCGAGAAAGTAAAGACGCTGTGCCGGCAGAACATCAACCAGCCGTTTGCCATCCTGTTGTATCGACTGAACTCGATACTGCGGGGGTGGACTGCCTACTTCCGGGCCGGGGTGTCCAGCATCGCCTTCGGCTATCTGCGCGCCTTCACCTGGCGTCAGGTCATCCGCTGGCTACGCCGCAAGCACCCCGGCACCACCTGGAAGGAACTACGCCGTCGATTCACCATCGACGGCTGGTGGCCCGCCGACACAGACGTGGTCCTTTTCAACCCTGGTGCGGTGCGGACCACCCGCTACCGCTACCGCGGGGCGAAGATTCCGTCTCCATGGTCGAACGCGACATGAGAACACCACTGCCGACCCCTCGGGGCTTGTGGAGAGCCGGATGCGTCGACGAGGCGCACGTCCGGTTCGGGAGGCGGGCCGGGGAAACCCACCGGTGGAAACACCGGCAGGGCGCCCCGGCCCGACCTCACCACGTCACAATCCGCCTGGACGAGGAGAAGCTGTGCCTGCTCGTCCTGATCGGCGTCCGCGCCGACGGCCGTAAGGAACTCATCGCTCTCACCGACGGCTACCGGGAATCGACCGAGTCGTGGGCAGACCTGCTGCGTGACTGCGCGCGGCGGCCGGGAAGGTAAACATTCACGTAGATTCGTGATCTTGCGGTGAGTGGTTGGTGTTGGAGCTGGGTGTGGATGTTGTTCGCCGTTCTGGTGTGTCGTTCGTGGCGGCGGGGTCGGGGCGTGGTGGTG
>NZ_CDWRCK010000164.1:0-9682 GCF_977927595.1 Frankia sp. CcWB3 | reverse complement strand
GAGCCGGTATCGCCCGCGCCGCGCTGGACGACGCGCTGCGTTACGCCCAGGAACGCGAGGCCTTCGGCAAGCCGATCTGGAAACACCAGTCCATCGGCAACTATCTCGCCGACATGGCCACCAAGTACACCGCTGCCCGCCAGCTCGTCCTCCTGGCCGCCGACCGCTACGACGCCGGCGAGCGATGCGACCTGGAAGCCGGGATGGCCAAGCTGTTCGCCTCGGAAACCGCGATGGAGATCGCGCTCAACGCGGTCCGGGTGCACGGCGGCTACGGCTCCTCCACCGAGTTCGACGTCGAACGCTACTTCCGCGACGCCCCACTCATGATCATCGGCGAAGGCACCAACGAGATCCAACGCAACGTCATCGCCGCCCAGCTCATCGCCCGAGGGGGAATCACCGTTACATGAGAGCGATGGATAGCGATGTTCATGCCGCCTCGCCTCTCGGTGAGGCACCCCCGGTCTGACCCGCTGGCGCGGTGCCGGGTTCCCGCTTCACAGCCACCGGCCCCGCAGGCGGGGTCTTACGGTCGACTCCACGGGCAGTTTTAACGTCGCCGATGTACTGGCGGTCGACGAGGTTATGCAGGTTGACCGCGGCGTTGGCGTCGCGGTCGATCGCCAGCCCGCAGGACTGGCAGTGAAAGGTGCGGTCGGCCAGGGTCAGGCTTGGGTTTCGCCAGCCACAGCCGGAGCAGGTCTTCGAGCTTGGATACCAGCGGTCCGCGACGACCAGCCGCGACCCGTACCAGATGGTCTTGTAGGCGAGCTGCCTGCGGATCTCGGCCAGGCCGGTGTCGGACACGGCGCGGGCGAGGCGCCGGTTGCGGACCATCCCGGCGACGTGCAGATCCTCCACCACGATCACATCGTGGGACGTCGCGAGTCGGGTCGTGATCTTGTGAAGCCCGTCGCGGCGCTGGTTCGCCACCCGAGCGTGGATCTTCGCGAGGTGCGCGGCCCGCTGGTGTCGGCCAGCGATTCCCGGCTTCAACCGGGCGTAGGCCCGCGACGCGCGCCGCAGCCTGCGCAGCGAGCAGGCGAGCGGCTTCGGGTTGGCGACCTGCTCGCCGGTGGAGAGGACGGCGAGGTGGTGCACGCCTGCGTCGAGGCCGACCGTGCCGCCGCGCCGCTGCACCGGCCGGATGATCCGGTGGTGATCCTGTGACCGGCGGGGGATGGCCGTTGCTGGTCCTGGACGGCGACGGCGCACTGATCACCAGCTTTCCGCAGGCGGAGTTCGACAAGGCCCACCGGTGGGCGCCTGCCCGGGCCGGGGAGCCGGTGGTGGAACTCCCGATCCTGGTGGAAGACCTGCTTGTACGGGTGACATGGACGATCGGCCGCACCTCGTGCACGGCAGCCCGGTGGGGAGTGGTGCCGGACGGGCCGGTGACACCACCGGTGGGCTGTCTGCTCCACGGTGGCGCCCGGTCGGGGCGGAAGACACGATGACCCGGCTGTGGGAGGTAGAGACCGGGAACGTTCCGGACGTGGAACTCCCCGGCGGCGACGGGCTGCTCCTGGCCACGGCGGAGGACGGGGTGGCCACGGTGACGGTGCATCCCCGGACCTGGCCTGGCGGACCGTGCCCAACCCTCCACACTTTTCCGTCGCGACGTCGGCCCCCTCCCTACACTGGTTCCCGTGACGGCAGCGGTGGGCAAACGGCAGGCCGTGGTCGCGGTGCTGCTGAGGGCCGGTCGCGTACTAGTCATCCGGCGTGGGCCGCAGGCGCAGAGACCGGGCTACTGGGCTCCGCTGAGCGGCCGGATCGAGCCCGGCGAGAGCCAGGCGGCGGCGCTGGTTCGCGAGGTCCGCGAGGAGGTGGGGCTGGCGGTCACCCCCCTTGCGAAGGTCTGGGAATGCGACACCGACGACGGCAGCTACCAGCTGCACTGGTGGACCGCCGAGGTCGGATCCGACGAGGAACTGATCCTCGACCCGGGCGAGGTGAGCGACGCCCGCTGGGTGACGCCGCACGAGTTCACCCGGCTGGAGCTCACGTTCGCCGGTCACCACGAATTCTTCGAACGGGTGCTTCCGACCCTCGGTTAACCGGCTGTCCGATGTCGAGGCGGACCTGCCGGCGGGTCAGTGAGTGGGGTGATGGTCGGCCGGCGGGGGTCCGGGGTTCGGGAGGCCGGCGGCGACGGCCCGGGCGCGGACACTGATATCGGCCTGGTCGGTGAACAGCCCGTCGATGCCCGTCTTGAGATAGGCGACCTGTTCGTCGACGGCCCGGCCGAGGTCGCTGGGGCTGGTGCCCACCTGGTAGTCCTTCGGGAGGAAGGTGTTCTCCGCGCGGAAGGTGTACGGATGCACCACCAACCCGGCGGCGTGGGCGTCGGTGACCAGGGAGGTCGGGGTACCCAGCGTCCCGTCCCCGGCCCGGGGGATGACCTGAAGCTTGTCCGGGCCGATGCCGTTCGCGTAGCGGGCGATCTGCCACAGCCCGGCCAGCGTCGACAGATCCTGGTACGTCCGCGGGTCGCCGGCATTGACGAGGTCGAACGGCGCGCCCGTGGCGGACAGCAGCTGTACCGAGGCCGTGCGCAGGCCGAGTGTACGCAGCTCGCAGAGATTCGTGGTCGGACGTACACCGGCGCGCCCCGGTGGTTCAGGCCGTACCGGACCAGGATGTCCAGCAGCCGCCGCTCCAGGGGCAGGCCGGCCTTGGCGAAATAGGTCGGGTGCTTGGTCTCCGGGTAGACGCCGATCTCGCGGCCGAGTTCCCGGGACAGCCGGGCGCGTAGATCAAGCAGTTCGGTGAACGTCGGGATCTCGAGCTGGCCGTCGTACCTGGTGTTCTGCGGGCGGACCTCGGGCAGCCGTTCCTTGGCGCGCAGCGTCTTCAGTTCGGCCAGGGTGAAGTCCTCGGTGAACCAGCCGGTGGTCGCGACGCCGTCGAGAATCTTCGTCGTCCTGCGGGCGGCGAACTCGGGATGCGCGGCGACGTCGGTGGTTCCGCCGATCTCCGGCTCGTGCCGGCAGACCAGGACGCCGTCCCTGGTGGGCACGAGGTCCGGCTCGACGAAGTCGGCACCCAACCGGGCGGCCAGTTCGTAGGAGGCCAGGGTGTGCTCCGGACGGTAGCCGGACGCTCCTCGATGCCCGATCACCAGTGTCGGGCGGCGCTGGCCACCGCCGGAGCCGAGGGCGCCCGCCGGGGCGACCGACGCGGCTACCGGGGCGAGGAGAGGGACGGCGGCGAAAGGCGCTGCGACGATCCCCGCGAGCACGCGACGACGGTCCACAAGTCCTCCAGCGCAGCGGCGACGACCCTCGCCGACGGAGCGCCCATAAAGCCAACCGGGAACAGCCGACCAACGAACGGACCACGTGTTACCCGCCGTGGTCGCCCAGATGGCACTTTGATGAACCTGGCGCACGAACAGTCGGCCGTAACCATCAGCCGCGCGCAACGGTGACGACCTCGGCCAGTCCGCCTCCGTCGACGTGCGGACCGCGGTGGCACGAGCGGCCCTACGGCCGCCCGGTCGGTACGGGCCGCTACGGTATCGGGGTCGGCCCTGCCCGGCATGCAGGACGATGTAGATGATCAGAGAGGGTTTCGACCGGAGGGCGAGCGATCGCGGATCGCCGGAGTTCGACGACAGGATCCGAGCTACGCGTCGATAGGAGGAGCGGACGTGGTCGACTTCGTCCTTCTCCGGCACGCCCATGCCGGCGAGAAACACACGTGGCAGGGGCGCGACGAACACCGTCCGCTCAGCCGGCGCGGCCAGCGCGAGGCGCGGGCGGTAGTGGACCTCCTCCGGCCGATTCCGCTGGCGCGGATTCTCACCAGCCCGTACGTCCGCTGCGAGCAGACCGTCGAGCCGGTGGCGGCCGACCGGGGCCTGCCGGTGCAACGGTGTTCGGCCCTCGCGGTCGGCGCCTCGCCGTTCGACCTGCTCGCCGTGCTCACCCAGGACGACAGCGGGGACGCGGTGCTGTGCACGCACGGCGAGGTGATCCGCGTGCTGTTCGAGGCGTGGCGGCGGCAGGGCAGGACGACGCTGCCCGGCCCGGACGACTGCACCGCGAAGGGTGGTGCCTGGATCATCCGTGGTTATCCGGACCGCGAGGCCACCGCCCGTTACGTCGCTGTGCCGGGCAGCGGGGAACAGAACCCGCTCAGCCCGGGGCGGCCGACACCCGGACACCGCAGGTGAGGTTGGCCAGGTAGACCTGGGTGCGTCCGCTCGGGTCCAGCAGCAACGGCGGACCGCCGCGGGCCGCGGTGCCGAAGCTGATCTCCCGGCCGTCGGCGGCGTCGTGGAGCTGCAGCCCGCAGTCGTCCGAGCCGGCGAAGTCCACGACCTCGACCCGGACAAGGCCCGAGGGGACCTCGAACGCGTCGGTGTCGCCGGTGCCGGCCTGCTGGGCGAAGGGTAGGACGGCCGTCCCCGATCCGGAGCGGGCCGTCACCGAGCACCCGGGGTCGTTGGCCTGCCAGTGGAAGCCGCCGACAAGCGGTACCTGGAAGGTCTTCGCACCGTAGACCTCCTTGATCGTCTGCTGCTCGCCGGTGCTGTCGCTGGTCACGATGATCGTGCACCCATTGTCGGTGCCTTCGATCTGGTCGATGATCGCGAGACGCCACGGCGCGTCGGCGGTGAAGGACTGCCGGCTACTCGTCGAGTTGTCCGCGCTCGAGTTGTTGCCCCCGGCCACCAGCACGGTGGCGAGCGCCCCCGCGAGCGCGAGGACCACGACGGTGCCGGCGCCCACCAGCAGCCAGCGACGGCGACGGCGTGCCCGCGGCTCGGGTGCCGGGGTCTGCGGCGAACCCGGGATCTGCGGTGCAGCCGGTGGGGTGGGTGTCCGGGCTGCGTCGGGAAGGATGCGCGTCACTGGGATCTGCGCCCCCGGGCGTGACCGACGAGCCGCTCGCACAGGTCGAGCGCGGTAGGCCGTTGCGGCGGCTGGCGGTCGAGTGCCTCGCGGACGGGCGCATGCAGCTCTGGAGCGAGCCGGTCGGAGTCGATCTGGAACTCGGCGGCCGCGATCCGCGACGCCACCGCGTCGGCGGAGCCGCTGCCGAACGGCGGCTGGCCGGTGGCGGCGAAGCAGACCAGTGCCCCCCCAGCCGAACACGTCGCTGGCGGCGGTGACCTCCCCGCCCGTGGCCTGCTCCGGCGAGAGCCACCCGGGCGTGCCGACGACTCCGCCCACCGCGGTCAGCGGGCGCGCCTCGGCCGCCGCGGCGATCCCGAAGTCGATGACCTTCGGCCCGTCCGCGGTCCACAGCACATTGGACGGTTTGAGATCGCGGTGGATCAGGCCGGCCGCGTGGATGGACGCCAACGCCTCGGCGAGCCCGGCCGCCAGGATGATCTGCTCCCCGGTGGGTAGGGGGCCGGCCGCCGCGACCTGGGCGGCGAGGTCCGGGGCGTCGACGAACTCGGTGGCCAGCCATGGACGTTCAGCCTCCAGCTCGAAGTCGACGAGCCGGGCGGTGTGGGCACCGCCGACCCGGAAACACGCCTGGACCTCGCGATGGAATCGCGCCCGGAACTGCGGATCGTCGGCGTACTCCGGTCGGATCAACTTGACCGCGACCTGGCCGAGGGGACCCTCGGCCAGGTAGACCACACCCATCCCGCCGGCACCGAGCCTGCCCAGCACCCGGTGCCGGCCCAGTGACCCCGGATCCGTGGCCCGCGGTGGCTGCATCCTGACGCCGTGCGCGTCGCCCGGCACATCCACCCCCGTCTGCATCACCGCCGCCACCGGGCGGATCGCCCCACTATCGCCGAGGCCTGCGACGGTGACGAGAGCACCCCGACGATCGCTACTTTTCGTAGTCGTCGCACGCAACGAGGGTTCGCGACCGCCCCGCCGGCAGCCGTACCGGCCGGGCAGCCGAGGCGACGACAGCCGCGACGGCAGCTGTGACGTCCTACTGGCTGCCAGAGCTTGCACATGACGTCAACTTGGCGCCACCATGACGTCATGGACCTTGCGCCGTATGTCGAGAACCTCCGCCGGGAACTCGCGGCAGCCGCAGAAGCCGGGGGTGAGGACGCCCGCGCGCTGGCCGAGCGGCTCACTCTGCCCCTGGACTCGGCCGTCAGGCTCGCCCTGCTGGAGGCGCTGTCGGCCGCCGCCGACGAGATCACCCGAGAGTTGGCGCCGGGCTCGGTCGAGGTACGCCTGCGTGGGCGAGACCCTGATTTTGTCGTGACGCCACCGCCGACCGACCACTCGGGGGCGGACGACTTCAAGGCCGCCGTGGTCAGGCAACCGTCCGCCGCTCCAGAAGACGACGAGGGACGTACCTCGCGGATCACGCTACGCGTCCCCGAGCGTCTCAAACCGCGCATCGATGAAGCGGCCGAGCACGAAGGACTGTCCGTCAACGCCTGGCTGGTGCACGCCGTCTCCGCCGCGCTCGACCCTGGTGCCGCGGGACGGCGCACCGGTCCGCACGCAGGCCAGCAGCTGGGGCGGCGTTACAGCGGCTGGGTGCGCTAGCCACGCCAGCGTTCACCGCGTTCACCGCGCCAGCGTTCACCGCGCCCGGGCAAGCCACGCCCGGGCTGACGACGCCACAAGGAGATCATCATGCCGACTTTCCGCACCCCCGAGCCGATCCTCGCCGTCATCGAACTCGGGACCGGCCACGTCCGGATCAACGCGAGCGACCGCGCCGACACGGTCGTGGAGGTACGCCCGAGCGACCCGTCGCACGACACCGACGTTCAGACGGCGCGAGAGACCCTCATCGAGTACGACGAAGGGAAGCTTCACCTCAGAGCACCCAGGAAGAAGGCCCGCTCGCTGTCCGGGCCGGACGGCTCCGTCACCGTGACAGTCGAGCTGCCCACCGGTTCGCGGGTCGACGCGAGCTCGATGACCAACATCCAGAGCACGGGCCGCCTGGGCGATTCCAGCTTCCACACCGCCACCGGCGACATTGACCTTGACCAGACCGGCAGGCTCCGGCTGGGGACCGCCGACGGGAACGTGTCCGTGGGCCGCACGACCGGGCACGCCGAGATCAAGACCTCGAACGGCATGATCCGGATCCGCGAGATCGATGGCTCGGCGGTAGTCAAGACGGCCAACGGGGGCGTCACCATCGGTGAGGTGACGGGGGACGCGCGGCTGATCACTGCCGCCGGTGCCATCACCGTCGACCGCGCGCTGGCGGGGGTCGAGGCCAGGACCGCCTCGGGCAGCGTGCGGATCGGCGAAGTGGTGCGCGGCGCAGTCGCGCTCGTATCCGGTTCCGGCCGGCTCGAAGTGGGAGTACGGAAAGGTACCGCCGCCCTGCTGGACGTCCGCTCGGGACGCGGCGGTGTGCACAGCGAACTGACCACCATCCACGCCCCCGCGCCCACCGACGAGACCGTCGAGGTGCGCGCCCGTACCGGCGACGGCGACATCCTGATCCACCGTGCCTGACCATTCCCGAAGCGCGAGCCGGCCCGGCTACGCTTTCCGCCCGATGGCGCCGTAGCAGCTGACCTGGGCGTTGGTCAGGTCAGCGGGCACGGTGTCATCGGGCCGCCAGCGGTGTGCCACCTCCACCCCCGGGTCGACCAGCTCCAGCCCGGTGAACAGACGCTCGACCTCGGCGCGGCTGCGTAGCTGGGTGGAAATCCCCCGTTGCCGGTAGGCCTCGGCCGCCACCAGCAACGTGGGGTCGAAGTCGCCGGTGCCGTGGGTGAGAACGAGGTAGCTGCCGGACGGAAGCACGTCGACGAAGCGACGGAGAATGCCGTGCGGGTCGTCGGAGTCGGGGATGAAGTGGAAGATCGCGATCAGGGACAGGGCGATCGGCTAGGTGAGATCGAGGGTGTCGCGCAGTTCCGGGGCGCTCCGGGTCGCGCAGATCCGCGTCGAGGTAGGCGGTGCGGCCCTCGGGGGTGCTGGCGAGTAGGGCTCGGGCGTGGGTGAGGACGATCGGTACCACCCCCGGGTTGCACATGTCCGTTTTCTGAGGCTCATGCAGCGCCGGCCCGTCGGACGGCGAGATCGCGGCGGCTCAGTCAGGGGGTGTCGCGGTCACCCTGCGGATTATGAGATCTGTGAGTGTCGCGTCGGTGCTCCTGAATGAGGACCGTCAGGTTGAGGCCTGTGGCTCGACGTGACTCGCAGGAGATCCGGCCGCGTTCGTGTGCCCTCCCGACGACGCGTCCGTCGCTGTCATGGGCACCAGCCTGGTCCACCTGCTGGCCTGATCAGAAGCCTGTCCGCCGCTGGCGTGACTCCTCACAGAGCGCCGTTGGTGACTCCCAGCCAGGCCGGTGCGTTGTTGGCCGCACTCGGGAAGGGAGCACGACCAGGCCCATGCTGGCAGAGTGCGCCGCGCTCACGCCGGCACAGGGCCGACCGGAACGTGCCATGTCAGTGCCGCATGCCCAGTGGGACGGACGTGCATCATGGCGAGTCATGACCCGATAGTCATCTTTCTAACACGTTCCGCTCTTTCTAGGCGCAGGGGTCCGACACGCCACGCAGCATCGTTCACCTAGAATCGTGATGTCAACGGGGGGAACCGTGCAGCAGGCAGCAATGAACGCAGGCACCGGGGCAAGCACCGCCGCCGTGACCGCGGCCAACGCCGCCGTCGTCGAGCGGTTCCGCTCAGTCGCGAGCATCCTGCCTGTCGATGACCGGGCGACGTTCGAGCTGGCCCAGGCGTTGGTGCGATGCGCCGACCGCCAGCGGGAACCGATGCGCGTCGCCGTCGCCGGCCAGATCAAGCGCGGCAAGTCGACCGTCGTCAACGCGATCGTCGGCGAGAAGGTCGCGCCGACCGGCCAGCTCGAATTGACCTTCAACGTCGTCGAGCTAGGTCACGCGCCGACTCGTTCCGTGCGGATCCATCTAATCGACAACACTGTGGTCGATTAGATGGCTGACCAGTTGGCGAAGCTGAGTGTCACCGCCGCGGCGGACCTTCATCTGCTCCGCGACATCCGCAAGATCGAGTTCGGTGCACCGATCGAGTTGCTCCGGTCGTTCCGGCTGGTCGACACGCCAGGTCTGGCGAGTCTGCACGGTGTCGACTCCGCGAACGCGGCGCGGTACCTCGGCATCACAGACCCGGTGGTCGCCGACCAGGTCACCGACGTGCTACGCGCGACCGGCCGGGATGCAAGCGCCGTGCACGCCGACAGCACGGCCGAGGTCGACCGCGCCGACGCCGTCGTCTTCCTGTTCAGTGGCGGGGTCGGCGAAACCGACCTAATCGCCGTGGACCGTTTCTCGGCGGGCGAGAGCGCCGCCGACGGCCGGGACGTCAACCCGCTCAAGGCGTTTGGCGTCCTGAGCCGCTGCGACGAACGGTACTGGCCGCCGGGGCCCGGCCTTCCCGGCAGTCCCACACCATGGGCCTACGACCCGATGGCTGACGGCGCCCGGCAGGTCGTCGACCGTCTGATGCGGGATCCGGTGGTGCAGCGACACTTCTACACGATCGTCCCCGTGGCCGGCATCGTCGCGAGCGGCGCGCAGACGGCGAGCAGCGAGCTGTTCAACGTGTTCGCCGACCTCAACCGCGAGCTTGGGCTCGAGGATCTTAGCGACCTGCTAGGGCCTGTTTGGGAAGTTCATCGGGGCAGCCATTTGTTGATCGCGGCGATGGTGGCTGTTGCGTCGTAGCGGACGGCTAGCTTGTTGTAGCGGGTCGCGACCGCCCGGTGGCGTTTGAGCCGGTT
>NZ_CDWRCK010000163.1:0-9772 GCF_977927595.1 Frankia sp. CcWB3 | reverse complement strand
ACGACGTCGAGCCCTACCTGTCCATGGCGCGACACCCGGACATGTCCGTCTACACCAGCTCGCCGTCGAAGGAGGGCTCCGTCTGGGGCATGACGGCGTTCCAGATCGGCCACTGGGCGCTCAACGGCTTCGGAATGTGGATCATCGAGGATCGGGAGACGGGTGCGTTCCTCGGCCGCGCCGGGCTGTACGAGGAGTACGGCTGGCCGGATATCGAGGTCGCCTGGACCGTCCGCCGGGACCGGTGGGGACAGGGCATCGCGACCGAAGGCGGCGCGGCAGCCCTGGAGTTCGCGTTCACCGAGACGAACCGGAACCGGGTGATCAGCATCATCCACCCTGAGAACACGAGCTCGATCCGTGTCGCCGAGAAGCTCGGCCTCACCCTGGCCGAGGGTCCGGTCGACCGGGACGGCGAGCCGCGAAACATCTACGCGATCAGCCGCGCCGAATGGGAGAACCGCAAGACCAGCAGGTAGGCGCTCGGCAGCAGCGAGGCCAATCGGCGTGACGGAACCGCACTCCTTGGTTCCGGAGTAGGTGTTCCGCCGCTACCGTTGATGCAGATAGGGGCCGCCTGTATACGGAGAGCAACCCATGGCGTGGAACAAGCGAGAGTCGACCAGTGGTGGAGCCTCCACCGGCCGCGATGGCATCAAGCGCGGCGGCAGAGGTGGATCACCCAGGGGCAAGAATAACCCCGACACCGAGAAGGACTACGACAAGCGGGGCGCGAAGGCCGGGCATGCCGACCTCGAACCGGTGGAGACCGCGGACTGCCCCACCTGCAACGGAACCGGCAAGGTCACCGCGGACAGGTCCGAGGCTGACGAGGACGGCGGTTTCGCGGGCACGCAAGAGGTGGACTGCACAGCATGCGACGGCACCGGTCTGATTACAAGGCGGCGGCGATGACCGACGACTTCCCAGCCCGGGGGCCGATCGCGGACGGCGACCCGACCGGTGAGCGGCCGATCATACGAATGCTGTCACTGGTGGCCTGCAACAAATGCCGCCGTCGCCGTGGCGCCCAGTTTCACGCGACGGGCAGAGTCGAGCCCGTGCCAAGAGCGGGTACCTGTCCGCACGGCAAGCCGCTGCGAACCGTCTGGGCACCCGGCTACGGTCCGGACGCCCAGCCGCCGGAGGATCCGACCACGCCAGAAGAACGACGGCAAGGCCCGGTCTGACCCCGGGCATGCCGAAGCGGCCCGCCCCACTCGGAGCGGCCGTCATTCGAGGACCAAAACCATGATCAGGTGCCATCCTGGCACCGCAAGATCGAATAATTCAGGAAATTAGCAGGTCGCAACGATCTTCCCGTTTCCACGCCGCGAACGTGCGCTCCCGTCCGGGGCCGGGTGGGTCTGTCGCGTCGGGCGGGTCCGCAGACCCCGTCAAAGCGGCCAACTGGCGTTGGTCCGGAGGCGGGCATCGTCCCCAGCCTTACAATGAGTAATCGATCCAGCATGGACAGTCGCACCTGTACGCCTGGAACCGCCCGTCGGGTCTGTCAACATCCTGGAGGCGCCTATGGCGGAGACACAGGACCTCACGGACACAATCGACCCGGCGCGGCGCGCCAACACGGCCGTGTTGCAGGGGATGACCAACGCCGAGACGGGCGTCCGCGGCTATCTGATCAGCCATGACCCGTCGTTTCTGCAGCCGTACCGGGCCGGCACGGCCGCGATGGCCGGGGCGTTCGCGAAGATCGCAAGAGATTTCGGTGGGGACGCGACGGTACGCGGCCAGCTGGCAGCCGAGCGGGCCGCCGCCTCGTCGTGGCTGGACGACTACGCCAACCCCGCGATCACCGGTGTCGCCCCTCCCCCGGAGGCAGGTAAGCATCTGTTCGACGCGTTCCGGGCGACGAACGCCTCGCTCGGCACCACCCTTGGCCAGCTGCGTCACGACAAGACCGACGCGCTCAACCGGACCCTGGCCGTGACGATCGGGATGATCGGCGGCCTGCTGGCGATCGGTCTGGCGGTGGGTATCCGGACCGCGGTGGTCACAACCCGATGTCTGGTCCGCCCGCTGCAGAACGTCACCGCCGCGGTGCGGTCGTTGGCCCTGGGACGGCTGAATACCCGCGTCACTCCCGCGGGGCCGCAGGAGACGCAGGAGGTGGGGAGGTCGGTCAACACCCTCGCGGACCAGCTGGACCGGGTAGCGGTCGAACGCGCCCGCTCAGCCGCCGAGTTGCAGACGGCCAACGACGAGCTACGGGCGGCGAACAACGAGCTGGAGGCCTTCTCCTACAGCGTGTCTCATGACCTTCGGACACCGCTGCGGGCTGTCAGTCGCCGACAATGGCGCCGGCTTCGATCCCCGCCACGCCGGCAAGCTGTTCGGTGTGTTCCAGCGTCTGCATCGGGCGGACCAGTTCGAAGGGACCGGTGTCGGGCTTGCCCTGGTCGCGCGGATCATCCATCGCCACGGTGGGCGGATCTGGGCGGACGGGACACCTGGCCAGGGGGCGACGTTCTCCTTCACCCTCACGGAAGCGGAACAGCGATGACGCATCCCAGCCCGGACGTCCTCCCACTGGCTCGGCGAACTCCTCGAACCGGGGCGTACCGTACTGCTCGCCGGTGGCGTCGAGGGCGCCCATGGCTGCCGGAGCGGCAACAGCGGCGGTGCTGGCGGCGGCGGTGACGCGGCTGAGGCGGCTGAGGCGGGCCGCGGCGTCGGGACCGGCCAACAGCGCCGGGGTGACCAGGACGAGGGCGGCCTGCGCGGCGGCGGCCTGCAAGCCGGCGGCGCGCAGGCCCGGCGTAGCCGTGCCGCCGGCCGATGGTCGGCGGGTCATGGCGGCGCCGGAGTCCACCGGAGTGCCGTCCATGCCCAGCAGCACCGCACCCACCGTCAACAGGTCCACGGCCGCCCTCTCCACGACCACCCTCCCCCAATATGCCCGCTACACGAGGATGACATGAGGATAAGGTGCTTATGGGGTAATGACGGTTAAAACCGACCGGGGTCAGTCGCGGGCGGCGAGGCGGATGGCGGCGGGCACGACGGCCCACAGCACGACCAGCACGACGAATGTGCAGGCCCCGGCGATCCAGCCGGCCGGCGCCCCCTTGACCACGTCGAAGATGAGCAGGACGACCCCGGAGACGGCCACGGCGAACAATGCCAGGCCCACCTGGGCGAGCCGGTTCGCCACCCGGATCAGCGTCTCCTTCTCCTTGCGCCGGAAGACCGCGCGGTGCAGGCTCACCGGCATGATGAGCAGCCCGGTGGCGCTGACCGTCAGCAGCACGATCACGAGATAGAGCGACTTCTGCTCGTTGCTCAACGTCGTGAACCGCTGCTGGAACGGGATGGCGAGCAGGAAGGCGGTCAGCAGCTGCACGCCCGTCTGGACGACGCGCAGCTCCTGCAGCAGATCTCCCCAGTTGCGGTACCGGCGTTGCGCCGGGGTCTCCGAAGGGTCCGGCCCGCCGTTCGAGGAGTTCCCCCGGGCGGTGGAGATCCTCGCCGTCACCCCGCCGTCGTCGTCTGCCGCCGAGCGTCGCGCAGCCGGTCGACGAGGGACACCGCCGGCCCGAATACCCGCTGAGCGGTGGGGGATCCCGCGACCGAGGGGTGCGGATGGGTGGGGGCGATCGCCTGAATGGCCCGCAGTCTGCGGCCCAGGCGCACGAGTTCGGACTCGGGACGGACCTGGCGCAGCGCCTCGAACTCCTCCCGCTCCTCGCGCTCGGCGTGTTCCACCACCGTGTGCTCGAACGCGGCGAGCTTGGCCTCGAACTCGACGCTGCTCGCGTCCATCCGATCGAGGCCGGCGAGGTCCCGACTCGCCGCCTTCTCCTCGCGGTTGCGGGCATCGGTCACCTCGGGCCCCACCACCTGCCGGCTGATCGGGCGCAGCACCACCTCCTCGCCGGTCTCGTGGGCCGCGAGCAGCGCCCGCAGCTTGTCGAACGTCTCCTGGCGGCGTTGGCCCGTTGACGTCCTGACCTTCCCGAACAGCTCGCGGATCTCGGCATGCTGCGCGAGCAGGATCCCGACCACATCGTCCTCGGGGAGCTGACTCGCCCGGGTTCGTTCCCTCGTGGCCTTGCTGACCGTCATCGCACTCTCCTCATCGCGGACCGCGCACCGGACCGTGCCCCTGCTGGCCTGCCCGCTTGGCGGGAACAGGAACCTGGTCCGAGCGGGGGGATGCGCCGGATCGGGATGGCCAAGCCCAGGGATGGGCCCCAGGATCAGGAGGTTCGTCGGAATCAGGAGGTTCGTCGGCGCCGGGCGGGTCTACCGGCGTTTGAACATCCAGGCGGCAGCCATCGCTACGCCGACCACGATCCCGACGAGCAGCGCCCCGCCGAACACGAAGAAACCGACCGTCCTGATCAGGGCGACCGCGATCGGCATCGCTGCGGCCAGCAGGAACACGCCGCGGGTGCGCACCGGCGTGTTCACCATGGCGAAGATCTTGCGCGGGCCCGGCACCCGGTTGACGTTCAGCTCGTCGGACACCGACGGCATGAGCCGGATCGTCGTCCACGTCAGCAGGACGAAGGCGATCGACAGCCCGAGGGCGTAGAGGAGCCCCACGCCGCGGCCGAAGGCGTCGAACGCCGCACCGGCACCGATCACAGTGATCATCAGCGGGACGTACCAGGAGGTGGTGCGGTCCTGCCGGGCCTGACCGGCGAGCCAGCGCGCCTGGGCGAACCGCTCGCCGCGCCGACCGGAACCGCCGTAATACTGATCCGCCATAGTCGCTCGACACTCCCCTCCCACGGCCGGCGCCGCGGTGCCCCCCGTACCTCACGGGGACATCACGCCCCAGTCTCCCCATCCTCCCCCAAGACGAGGGAAAGCCGAGCCGTTTCGGGAGGATCACCTGCCCGCCGCGCCGTCACCGCTGGGCCGCAGGCCGCGCTCGGCGGGCCGCGAGAGCCGGCACCGCAGGTGGCACGGCAGTTGGCGCGGCAGGCGACCCGCCGTCCACCCGCTCGGTACGTGCCCGATCGGGCATCCCCGCCCGGGGTCTTCGATCTCGGCCCACGGCCCGAGAACTCGCGACCCGAGGGAAAGGGACTCGCACCGGGTCGAAGATCTGCCGCGGTGGAGTCACCACACGCCGCACTAATTACCACAGGTCGTACTGCCGGGCGTGCGGATGACCGCGACCGCGCACTGGGCGTGTGTCACACACTGTGAACTGGTGGAACCCAGCAGCAACTCGGCGAAGCCGCCGCGGCCCCGGGCTCCGATGACCAGGAGCTGCGCCCCCGCTGCGGCCCGCAGGAGGCTGGACGCGGCCGCTCCGCGGATCAGGTCCGTGCGCACATCGAGATCACCCGGCTCGGGCAGACCCGCGCGCACCGCCTCGTCCAGCACGGCCCGCGCGGCCCCCTCGAGGGCGGCGTCGACGAGGGCCGTTCCGCCGGGTCCCGTCGCATCGAGCACCGGGTCCCCGAGCGCCGCATCGGCGGGTCCCGAGTCACCGAATCCTGGATGATCATCGAGTGCCGTGCCCCCCGGTGCCGTGCCCCGAAATCCACGGCCGACGAATCCCGAGGCGAGGCCCGTTCCACCCGGGTCCGTCCGGATGAATCCGGTCCCGCCCGGATCCGCGTCACCGGGCCCCGCACCAGCCGGCCCGGCACGGACGGCCCCGGCGCCCGCCGTGGGCACTGCGCCGACGAACCTGGCACCGCAGAGTCCCAGCCGGACAACGAACTCCGGTGGCAGCGGCGTCCAGGCGTGCAGGATGCGCAGCGACGCCCGGCGCAGCGCCGCCTCCTGGGCGGCCCACCGCAGCGCGGCCAACGAGCAGGCGGACCCGTCCACCCCGACGACGACGGGCCCGCTCTCGGCCGGCGCCGCCGACCTGCCGTGGACCACGACCACCGGCACCGACGCCCCGTACACGCACGCCATGCTGACCGAACCGGCCGGCAGGCGGCGCGGCCGGTCACGGCCGCGGGCACCGAGGACGAGCATGGCCGCGCCCTCCGACTCGGTCAGTATCGTGTCCACCGGGTTCCCGTACACGGTCCGCTCGACGATCCAGGCGTCGGGCTGGGCCTCGCGGACCCGGTCGACGACGTCGTGCAGCATCCACTGGGCCGTCCACCGGGGATGCTCCGGTGAGGTGGCAGGCGGCGGCTTCACCCGCGTGCAGAACGGGCCGGCCGCAGCCCAGACGAGAACGGCACGCACCCGCGCGCTACAGCGGCGCCCCGCGCGCACGGCCCACCGCAGCGCGCGCTCGGCATCTGTCGACCCGTCGATCCCGACCACGATGTCCGCCACGCGGCACCGCCTCCCCTCCGAGCATCCTCGCTCGCCGAACAGGCATCCGTCCCGATCCCGCATCTACTACAACACGAAGAGCCAACGGGCGCGACGGGAGACAGACGGGAGACAGGGGATGGATCTCCCGGCAGTGGCGGAGGTTGGTCACGAACAGGTCAATATCGGTCACGAACAAGTCGATATCGTGCACGAACAAGCCGATATCGGTTACAAAGAGCCCAATATCGATCACGAAACGGTAACAGATATCGGTGCCGACCAGGGTGTGCGCGGAAAACCCGAGGGAACACCAGGAGAGGAGGTGGTACGGATGTCGGTCCGCCCGGCCCCCGCCTCGGCGCTCGGGCCGAAGGCCGAGGTTCCCGAGCCGGCGACGGCGCTGGTGGAGCTGCTGGGGATACTGCGCCGCCATCTGGGCATGGATCTTGCCTGGCTCGGCCGCATCGAGACGGACGTCCTCGTTGTGCAGGTCATCAACGGGGACGGCGCGTCGTTCCAGCTGGCCCCGGGCTCCACCGTTCGGCGCGAGAGCGCCCTGTTCGGACGCGTCCTGTCCGGTGAGTTTCCCACCGTCATCCCGGACACCCACGCCGATCCGCGCATCCTGCGACTGCCCGTCGTCGACGAGCTTGACGTGGGGGCCTACGCCGCGGTGCCGGTCATCGACAGCGACGGCCTCGTCTACGGCCTGGTCGGCTGTCTCGGGCACGGGCCTCATCCGCACCTGCGGCCGCGCGACGGCCGGTTCCTGCGGATGATCGCGGAGATCCTCGGCGATTCCGTGACCGACCTGCACCGGATGTGGGAGGTCCGCAGCCGCGTCTGGCGCGACGTCAGCCATGTGATCGACGGCGGGGGGCCCGCGCTCGCCTTCCAGCCGGTACTCGACCTCGAACACGGAAAGATCATCGGAGTGGAGGCGCTGTCCCGGTTCTCGGACTACGCCCGCAGCCCGTCACAGTGGTTCACCGCGGCAGGCTCCGTCGGCCTCAACGTCGATCTCGAACTCGCCGCGGTCCGACGCGCGCTCGCCGTGCTGCCCCGGCTGCCGACACACATGATCCTCGCGGTTAACGTCTCGGCGACGACCCTCTCGGCCGGCCTGGTGGAGATGATCATGGGCGAGGATGCCGAACGTATCCTCGTGGAGATCACCGAGCACGAACGGATCGGCGACACTCCGGCGATCAACCGCGACATCGAGCACCTGCGCCGGCTCGGCGTCCGCATTGCCGCCGACGACGTGGGTACCGGCTATGCCGGGCTGGAACAGCTCGTCCGGCTGCGGCCGGAGATTATCAAGATGGACTGCTGCCTGACCCAGGGCATCGACACCGACCCGGCCCGGCGGGCCGTGGCCGCCGGGCTGGTGCACGTCGCCAAGGAGATCGGAGGCGGCGTGGTTGCCGAGGGCATCGAGACCGCGGCCGAGCTCCAGGCCACCCGGGAGACCGCGATCCCCTACGGCCAGGGCTTCTTTCTCGGCCCGCCCACCCCCGTCCTGCCCGAGGCCGTCAGGTAAGCCCGCCGTCAGGCAAGCCCGCCGTCAGGCAAGCCCGCGGCGCGCTCGGCCGCATCGGCGGCGGTCAACCATCGACAACGGGGCTCTCCCGGCGCATCCGGAACCAGACGACCTTCCCGTCGCCGGGGATGACGTCGGCGCCCCAGGTCTCAGCGAGCTCGGCCACCAAGTGCATGCCCCGCCCGCCAAGCGAGTCGGTGTCGACCTGCTGCACCTGCGGGAGGCGGCTGTCCGGATCCTGGACGCCGACCCACATCTGGTGGTCGGTCGTCCGGATCTCCAGAACCGGCTCACCGCGGCCGTGCACGACGGCGTTGGTGACCAGTTCGCTGGCGAGCAACACGACGATCTCGGCCAGCTCCGCCGCGAAGCCGGTGCCGGCGAGGCCCGCGGCCAACCGGACCCGGGCCTGCCGGGGCGCGATCGGGCTGAGCGGCAGCACGAACCTGTCCAACGGCTCGCCCGGCTCGCCTGACTCGCCGGGCAGCCCCGGTTCACCCGTCATGTGAAGGACATTTCCTGGCAATCATGCGGATAAACTCGGTGTCGGAGCTCAGCCCGTGACCTGCGCGAGCACCTCGTCCCAGTCCCGCAGGAAACGATCGAGACCGTACCGGGCCAGGGCCGCCCGCCGGGCCTTCTTCCCGTACGCCCGAGCGCGTTCCGGATCGGCGACGAAGCGGCGGACGGCGCCGGCGAGCACCGCCGGATCGGTGGAGAGGACCCCGGCGTCCCCCGGCACCGCCTCCACCGCCTCGGTGGTGGCCAGCGCGACGACGGACATGCCCAGGTGCATCGCCTCGAGCAGGGACAGCCCGAGCGAGGTCCACCGCGGCAGGTGCACGTACACCCGGCGGCGCGCGACGGCCTCGTGCAGGGCGGCCTGGGAGGCGTCCTCGAACACGGTGAGCCGCTCGGCGGGAAGGCCGGTGTGCGCCGGTAGGGCGCTGACCCCCAGGCCGAAGGCGTCGACCGGTGCCGCCGCGGCGAACAGCCCCAGCAGGTCGGTCCCGGTAACCCGGCCGCGGCGGACCGGTTCGTTCACGGCAACCGCGACGCGGGGCAGCTCACCGGTGTAGCGGTGGCCCGGGTCGACGATGCCGTGCTCGACGACCCGGGTGGGCGTGCTCCCGGCATCCCAGAACAGCCGGTTGAAGTGGGTGACGTGCACCAGGGTGAGGTCTGGCCGGTCGGCGAGGGGGTGCCGGGTCGTGGGCACGTCCCCCTTCGAGGTGTTGTGCTCGACGTAGACCGCAGGGAGGTCCCGCCCCGGGCGCCGGCCACCCAGCCAGCGTTCCGCCAGGTCCAGCTCGTGCGGCCGCTGCAGGACGACGACGTCCACGTCGGCCGGGCCGAGCTCGTCCGGCCCGACCTCCGTGACCGTGCCCGGCCACGGATAGGTGCGCGCGCGGCCCAGGCCGTCCGGGCCGCGATCCGGGGTGACCGGGACGAGATAGGAGTGATCGCCCTGGACGAATGACGTCGTCCACGATCCGTGCACGTGCCACAGCAGAATTCTCACGCCCGGTTCCCCGTTTCCTCGCAGCCCTCACCGTTCCCTCGCGGTTCTCACCGTTCCCTCGCGGTTCTCACCGTTCCCTCGCGGCCATCGTCCGCTGTGCGCCGGATGCGCCCGACCAGAGCGCTCGTCGACCGGTCCGCCACGTAGTCGACGATGCGGACCTCGCCGCCGAGCGCACGGACCAGCGGCGCCTCGGGCAACATCGACTCGGTATAGTCGCCGCCCTTGACGTACACGTCGGGCCGCAGGGAACGCAGCAGGTCGGTCGGGGTGTCGTCGTCGAAGACGACCACGTGCTCGACACCGGCGAGCGCGGTCAGCACCGCCAGCCGGTCGGCCAGCGCGTTGATCGGACGGTCCGGGCCCTTGAGCCGACGCACCCCGCTGTCGCTGTTGACCCCGACGACGAGCACGTCACCGAGCCGGCGGGCGGCGTCTAGGTCTGT
>NZ_CDWRCK010000162.1:0-9827 GCF_977927595.1 Frankia sp. CcWB3 | reverse complement strand
CGCCCGACCTCGCCCGTCAACTACTTTAAGTAGTCAAAAGTCGCCCACGGGCCGAGGGATGGCTACCCGCCCGCCCGCCTCTCACCCGGACCGGCCGCCGCCACGGACCCCCTACGCAGCGAAAAACCAGCAGGACAACCGGGGTGCGAAGGGCCTTCGGCCCGCCCGGTCAGCCCGGCCGGCCGGCCGAGCGGGCCGCCGACGTCGCGCGACGGGAACTTCAACGCACACTCGCCGTAGTTGGGAAGGACTAGTGTTTACCCACCCCGTCCAAGTGGACTAGTCTCACGCCGACGTCACGACAACACCGGGCCGAACGCCGAGTCCTGCCCCCGGCCCCGGTGTCCCCTCCGAGTCGTCATCAGGGGCAGGAGCGGGGGACCCACCTCCACCGGCCGGCACCGATCCGCGGTATCGACCTAGGGGTGAAGCTCGACGCGTGAAGGTCACGCGAGAGCCGGGCAGCCCAGCCCGAACCCGACAGCTCACTTCGCAGGCGTACGGGAAGGAATACACCGTTGTCCGCGCAAAGCGTGCAGCTCGACGAAGAAACGCGAGGCGCCGGTGGCGGCCGTCATCGCGCACCCTCCGCGCCCCCGGCCGCCCGCAGCCGGGCCCGGGCCCGGGCCCGGGCCTTCGCCGCCGTGACCACCGGGACCGTCGCGGTCTCCGGAGTGGCTCTCGCCGGCTGCGCCACCGACATCAACGCCGACGCAGCGAAGGACGAGCAGCCGAACACCGCTCCGATCATCCTCGCCGCGCAGATCGGCTCCCATGCCGCCCTGGGCGGCAGCATCGCGGCGGCGGCGGTCAGCACCCACGGCTCCACCTCCCTGCTCGGCTCGGCGGGCGGTGTCAACGTCCCGCCCTTGACCGGCAAGGTTCAGGTCGGTCTCCGGGTGACCAACCCCGAGGTGACCGTCAACGCGGACCAGCCGATCGACATCGGCTTTTCGCTCTACAACGAGCAGACCCACGAACCACTGGCGAACCAGCTGGTCAAGGTGCAAGTGAAGCTCCCCACCGGGTGGGCCACCTTCAAGCACCTTTACACTAACGCCCAAGGCTACACTTCCTACACGGCCCGGGTGCTCACCACCACGAACGTCACCGCGGTCTTCGACGGCACGGACGCCCTGCAGTCCGCCCGCTCGGCGAACGACGCCACCCTGCGCGTACGGCCGGCACCCATCCCCCAGCCCGTCCGCAACGCCGCCTGGTCGGATCTCCTTGCGACAGGGGACGCCGCGGGCCAGACGTCGGTTCCGGTCCCGTCGAGCTCCCTCGGGGAGAAGGCCGTCTACCTGGCCTCCCTGCAGGCCGGCAAGCCCTACGTCTACGGTGCGGAGGGCCCGAGCTCGTTCGACTGCTCCGGCCTCATCCAGTACATCTTCAAGCAACTCGGCAGGAGCGTGCCGCGGACGACCGACGCCCAGTTCGCCGCCGCCACCCGGGTGTCGCAATACAACAAGCAGCCCGGCGACCTGATCTTCTTCGGGACACCCGGGAACATCTACCACGCCGGCATCTACGCGGGTGACGGCATGATGTGGGTGGCGCCGCGCACCGGCGACGTCATGTCGCTCAAGAAGATCTATACCACCTCCTACTACGTCGGTCGGATCCTCTAGCAGCCGGTCGGAGCCGGCGCACCGCCCTCATGCCGACGCAACGGCTCATCCGGCTCCGGTGGATCGCCTTCGCGGCTGGCGGACCGCACGAGCCCTGCCGGTCCACCAGCGGCCGGCTACCGGGCCTCCCCTCCGGGCACCGACCCGAAGCCGTGAAAGCCGAGCCCGGGACTCCCACCCACCGGCGAAGCCGCGGACAGACCAGCAAGCGGGCCCTGTCACCGCCCGACAACCCGCCTACATGGTTCCTTTCCAGCTATCCGGACGGGCCCTCCTTCCGGTGGGACGGACGTCAGATCTCCCCCCCATCTGACGTCCGTCCGGCCGGAAGGCCCCCGATTCCGCCGGCCTTCCCTCGGATCCCCCCCATCCGCACGGGAAGGCCGGCGGGCCTCGGACCCCCGGCCGACCAGGTTCGCCGATGCCGCTACCCCCCTCCCGGCGGCATCGGCGGACTTCAGCCTTCAGTCTCTGCCCGGTGCGGGAAACAGCCCGGCCCGCTCGCTGGCGCCGCGGTCAGGCCCCCAGCCGGTGACCGGACGAGAACTTCCACAGGGCCTCGCTGACCTTCCGGATCCCAGGAGGCCTCCGGGGCCCGGCCCTCCGGGACACGGTCCTGGCAGTTCGGCCCGGGCTCCGGGTCGAACTGCCCGACGACGCCGACCGCGGCGAATTCCGGCTTACCCGGGGCGCAGGCAGCGGCCAGGGCCAGCCGGGCACCCTCGCCGATCCCCCACACGTAGACCCGGTCCGGATCCACCTTGGTCCGTTCCGTGGAGACGAAGCGGACCACGTCGCGCAGATAGCGCACGTCCGCCCCCTCGGGTCCGTCGATCCGCCACGTGCCGCCCACGGCTTCCGGGAAGGCCACCGCGAAGTCGCGGGAGTTCGCGAGCTTGCCGGCGTCACTCTGCCGGTCGAGTGACTTCGCGTCCGCGTTGTCATCGTGCAGGATCAACACCAGCGGAAGCGGGTTGGCGGGATCGGACGGGGCCTGGACGAGCAGCTCACGGCCCGCCGACGCGTAGTCGCCGGGCAGGCTGACCCGCTGGGTCCTCGGGCGGTCACGGGTCCCGAGGTAGCCCCAGGCAACCACGATCACGACACCGACGATGAGCACGGTTCTCTTGTTTTTGCCCCACCATCCGGCGAGGGGATTCGACACCACGATCCAACCGAACCACACCGCCGGCCGGGAAACGCCGCAAACCTGGTAGCAGATGACGACAAGACCTGAGTCAGACCAGGTCTGTCCGCCTTGTCCCCCCAAACTTTGCCCCCCCAAAAAAAACGCCAGGGGACGCGTCAGGTGACGGCCAACGCGCGGCGCCGGGCCTGGCGCAGCACCTCCACCTCGCGGGGCGCGCCCAACGGCGGCAGCGGACCGTGGACCCAGCTCAGCAGGAGATCGGCGAGGGCGGGGTTCTGCGCGAGCACCGGCCCGTGCAGGTAGGTGCCGATGACCCGGCCATCCACAATGCCGTCCGTTCCGCCGTCACCGTCACCGGTCCCAAGCCGGACCGTACCGAGCGGGATGCCGTTCGCGCCGGGCAACCGCCTCGTCCGCCCGGCGTGATTCTCATACCCGTACAGGGTGGGCAGGCCGAGCCGTGCGTCCGGTTCCACCACGATGTCCCCGACCGCGCGCGGCGGCGGCGCGTCCGACGGGCCGAAGGAGCGACGGGTCTCCACGCCGACGAGATTCAGCCCCTCGTGGATCTCCCCACCGGACGGGAAGGTCGCGCCGATCACCTGGTAGCCGGCACACACGGCGAGCACCGCCGCTCCCGAGCTCACCGCTCGCCGGATCGCCCGGTTCTGCCGGATGCCGTCCGCCGCGAGGACCTGCGGTGCGTCCTCACCCCCGCCGAGCAGGTAGATATCACAGCTCTCGGGCACCGCCGACCCCGCGGGAACGTTCACCACCTCGACCGGCAGACCACGCCAGCACAGGCGCTGGGACAGCACGATCGCGTTACCGCCATCACCGTAGGTACCGAGCAGCTCGGGGTAGATCAGCGCGATCCTGGTTACCGAGCCGCCCGTCATCGCGTGGATCCCCTCATTGCGTCACCAACCTCACCGCGTACACAACCTCGCCGCGTACACAACCTTGCCGCGTGGACCTCACCGCGTGGACCTCACCAGCAGATCGCGAAACGCCGTGTAGTTGGCGACGACGTCGACCACCTTCTCGTTGGCGGCCAGGGCCGCGTCCTCCGCGCTGGCATACACGCTGTGCGGCACCTCCGCATAGGCCAGCCGCACGCTCATGTCCTCCTTACGCTCCCCGGTGACCAGCACCTGCCGGCCGGCGAGCCGTTCGAACGGCACGTCCCAGATCCAGGACGGATCCCGCCCGTCAGCGGTCTGGGAGTTGAAGTCGATGACGACAGGCCGCGGCGGCGCGTCCGCCAACAGCTCCATCATCTCCACCCAGCCGGCGGGGTTCTTCGCCAGCAGCAGCCGGCCTCGGTGGCCCTCCTCGCCGAGCGCCACCTCCTGATAGCGACCCTGCACATCGCCCAGGCCGGTCATGGCCGCAAGCGCATCCTCGATCTCGACGCCGAACTCCCGGGCCGCGGCGGCGGCCATCGCCGCGTTACCGAGGTTCACCCGTCCGGGCAGATCGAGCCGGGCCGCGATGGTGCGGCCGTACCAGAGCAGTTCCCGGGAGCCGGTGACCGCGACGATCGGCTCGGGCCTGGCCAGCCCGCACTCGGACCACCAGCCACTGCTGTTGCGGTACAGCAGCCGGGCGCACTGCGGGCAGACCATCGCGTCCGCCGTCCAGTTCTGCCCCGCCGACACCCAGACCTGCCGGTGCCAGCCCGCCGCAGCCCAGGCCACCAGGGGATCATCGACGTTCGCGACCACCGTCGTGTCGCGCAGCTCCGAACCGAGCTCACGCCACATGGCGGCGATGCGCCGCGTCTCGTTGGACCGGTCGAGCTGGTCGCGGCTGATGTTCAGCAGCAGGACCACCCGCGGCGAGATCTCCCTGGCCACCTTCGGCAGCCAGATCTCGTCCACCTCGAGAGCCGCCGCCGCGTCGAACGGCGGCCGGGACAGCGCGGCCAGCACCCCGGGCGCCATGTTCGCCCCGCCGCTGTTCGACTTGACCGGCCCCAGGGTGCCCAGGGCCCGGGCAAGCAGCCGCGTGGTGGTGGTCTTGCCGTTGGTGCCCGACACGCAGGCGGTCATCCGGTGGGAGCCGACCTCTGCGAGCGCCCCCGGGGACACCCGCAGCGCGAGCTTGCCACCGATCATCTCGCCGGAACCACGGCCGAGCCGGCGTGACGCCTCGGCCGCCAGACGTTCAACGGCGAGCGCGGCCTGGGTCCTGGCGGTGAACCGGCGGGGGATTGATGTCGTCATCGCGGTTTCTACAGTGCCACGACGGCACCGGGCGGCGAAGCCCGCCCCGTCTTCCGTTCCGATAGATCCCGGTCCAGTCCCCGGTCATCGGCCCGGTACCACCCGGTAGCGCCCCCGGACGGGGGTTTGTTCCGGCCGGACATTACCTCACGTGAGCTGGCGTTACCCATAATCCGTCAGGGAAGGTGTCGACCGGACCACCGTGGCGGAATCGACGCGGCATCGCGGTAGAACTCACCCGACGGGGTGAACCGGAATACCCACGGCCGCCCCCACAGGTGAGAATCACAGGTGGAACACGGCTGGTCGGCGCGGGTGCGCCGGTTCGGCCACCGGGGGCCGCGCCGGGCGGGCATTCCGGACCGGCACGGCCGGCCCGGGTCCGCCGCGCGGTTGCAGAAGGGACGTGAGGGCGCACAGTGACCACGAAGGCAATCGCGATCACGCAGGTACACGGCCACTGGTCGGTGCACGATCTCGACCCGACCGACGCCGACGACCTCGACGCCCTCACCGACATGATGCGGGATCTGGGTGACGGCCCCGTCATCGCCTTCATCGAGGAGGACGACGAGTACCTCGCGGTGGTCTGCGTGCGTCCCGACGACCCGGATCCGCAGGTCTTCCTCTCTGATCGCCGGGTCCTGGTGACCTCCGATCTCGCCGAACGCCTGTTCGCCGACGCGCTGCCCTCGATGGCGGGGCTGATCACCGCGGACGACGAGGATGACGCGTCCGCCGTCGCCCATGCCGCCCCCGTGGGCGATCTCGATCTACTCGGCGATCTGGGCACCCCCGCGGAGGCGTTGTTGGAACTGATCGGCGAGGAGGGGATGCTGCCGGGCGATGTGATCAGCGCGCTCAGCGAACGGGCCGGGGCGGGGGAGATCCTCGACGACGCACGTGGCTGAGCTCACCGGTCCGGCTGATCCGGGATGACCGATCCCGACGAGTACCCCCGGGCGGGCGCTCCCGCCCGGCTGAGCGGTCCGCCCGGACCAGACCGCTTCCACGAGGCGATGGGGCTCGCCCTGCGCGAGGCCCGCCTGGCCCCGGACCACGCCGATGTCCCGGTGGGTGCCCTGGTGGTGACCGAGGACGGCACGGTGCTCGGACTCGGGCACAACGAGCGGGAACGCGGCGCCGATCCCACCGCCCACGCCGAAATGATCGCCCTGCGGGCGGCCGCGCGCCGGACGGGTTCCTGGCGGCTACCGGGAGCCACCCTCGTGGTCACGCTGGAGCCCTGCACCATGTGCGCGGGGGCCCTCGTGCTCGCCCGGGTGGACCGCCTCGTCTACGGTGCGGTCGACGAGAAGGCCGGGGCGGTCGGCTCGCTCTGGGACGTGGTGCGGGACCGGCGGCTCAATCATCGACCCGAGGTGGTTGCCGGGATTCGCGCCGGCGAGTGCGGCGCGCTCCTGGCGGAGTTCTTCGCCGCGCGCCGACGCCCGGCGGGGCGCTAGCCGGCACACCGCCGCCACGCTCGCCCGGTTCGGGACGACGGGACGACGGGGTGCCGTCTCGGCGCCGTCGGACCCCTACACACCCCGGCGAACCGGACTCTCGCGACGTCCGGTAGGCTAATCCACGGTGGAGTCGCCTAGTGGCCGAGGGCGCACGCCTCGAAAGCGTGTGAGGGGGCAACCCCTCCGTGGGTTCAAATCCCACCTCCACCGCCCTATCGGTACGTCTCGCTATTCGCGTGCTGCCCAGCATCCGCGTGCTGCCCAGCCGGCCAACCAGCCACGATGCTCCCGCACCCGGCTCGCTCGAGCAGCGGCTGGCTGGGCCCGCACAGCGGTCCCGGAGGATCAAGCCCGGGCAGACGTCGACTTGCAGTCGCCGCGGAGCGTGAAATAGTAAACGCGGAAAGTAATTTACTACTGACCATGACGCCCGCGGATGGATACCCGCGGGCGTTTCCATCAGCTGCACGACCGGCGAGTCGGAGGCAATGGCATGGCGAGAATCGTTATTTTTGGTGCCGGTGGTCAGATCGGGCGCCGTATCACCGACGAGGCGATTCGACGGGGGCATGCGGTCACCGGTGTCGAGCTCGACGCGGCCCGGGTGAAGAAACTTCCCAAGAAAGCGAACGGCGTGGTCGGCGACGTCACGTCCCGCGATTCCGTTCAGCGGCTGGCGCAGGATGCGGACGCCGTCATCGTGGCGATCGGCGGCGCGGACCGCCCGGTGCACGCGAACGCTGCCCGCACGCTCGTTGACGTCCTGCCGCGCATCGGCGAGCCGGCGCCGAGCATCCTCCACGTCTCCAGCGGGGGGACCCTGGAGGACGAGAACGGTCAGCGTCTCGTAGACACCCCGGGCTTCCCGGCCGCCGAGCGCAAGGACGCTCTTGACCAGGCCGACGCGCTCGACGTCTACCGCGGCGCCCGGAACGTACGGTGGGCCGCCATCACCCCGCCGCCGCAGAACGTGGGCCAGGGAAAGCCCCGGGGAGGGTACCGCACCGGCAATGACCGGCCGGTGGTGGACGCCCAGGGCAACACGGGCATCTCCCTGGAGGATCTCGCCGTCGCGGCCCTCGACGAGATCGAGAAGCCGCGGCACCGCAACCGGCGGTTCAGCGTCGGCAACTGAGCCACGCGCCCGGGCGGGCGGCACGGGTCGGACCCACCCGCGCCGCTCCGGGCGGCACGCCCCGTACCCCGGACCGGCGGGGAGACCGAACCGGCGGGGAGACCGAACAGGCGGGAAGACCGGACGGCGGGGAGAGGGAGCTCATCGTGGCGAGGATCAGGCCATCGTGGCGAGGATCGCGCCGATGTCGTCGACGGTGGTCCGCGGGTTGACGATGGCGAACCGGGCGACGGTCTCGCCCTCGTGCACGGTGGGCGGAACGAACGCGAAACCGTCCCGCAGCAGGTTCTCGCTCCACCGCCGGTAGTCCGCGGCCTGCCAACCCAGCCGACGGAACACCACGATCGACAGCTGCGGTTCCCGCACCAGCTCGAGGTGAGGCAGCGCGGCGATCTGGAGCACGGCCGCCCGGGCGGTCGCCAGCGTGGACTCAATGGCCTGGCCGTAGGCCAAGGTGCCATGCGTCGCCAGCGAGAACCAGAACGGCAGCCCGCGGGCCCGCCGGGACAGCCCGATGGCATAGTCCGACGGGTTCCAGGCCCCCGCCGAATCCAGGACCTCGAGGTAGCCGGCCCGCTGCGGGCCGTGCGCCGCCCGGGCCACCGCCGGATCGCGATACACCAGCGCGCAGGCGTCGAACGGCGCGAACAGCCACTTGTGTGGATCGACGATGAACGAGTCGGTCTCGGCGATCCCGTCGAAGAGAGAGCGGGTCGATGCGGCGGCGAGCGCGGCCAGCCCGTAGGCGCCGTCCACATGCACCCACAGCCCGCGGGCCTGACAGACATCCACCACCCCGCGGATGTCGTCGACGGTGCCGAACTGAGTGGTCCCGGCAGTCGCCACCACCGCGAACACGCCGTCGACGGCCTCGGCGCCGCCCTGCTCGGCGAGCCGGTCCAACGCCTCGGCCAACAGCGGGCCGGTCAGCCGTCCGGCGTCATCCGTCGGCACGACGACGACCTCGGCGTCGAGCACCGTGGCGGCCTGGTAGAGGGAGGAGTGCGCCTCGGCACCGCAGACGAACCGCCATCGCGGTGGAATCGGCCGACCGGCGGCGGTCAACCGACTCCGGGCGGCATGCCGGGCGGCGGCCAGCGCCGACAGGTTGCCGACGGTGCCCCCCGGTACGAACAGCCCACCGGCGCAGGCGGGGAAGCCCGCGAGGTCCGACAGCCATCGCAGCGCCTCGTTCTCCGCGAAGACCGCGCCCGCGCCCTCCATCCAGCTGCCCGCGTAGATGGACGACGCCCCGACCACCAGATCGAACAACACAGCCGCCTTGGTCGGGGCGGCCGGGATGAAAGCAAGATTGCGGGGATGATCCGTCGAGATGCAGGCGCGGGACAGCTTCTCGTCGAACACCTCGAGGACGCGACGGCCACCGATGCCCTCGGCGGTGATCGTGGATCCCACCGCTGCCGCCAACTCGTCCCGTGACAATGGCGCGTCCAGCGGTACCGGATCGAATCCGAGCCGGACGCGAGCAAAGTCACAGATCGCGCGGACGAGATCGGCAGTCTGCCCGTCAAACCGATGCACAGGCGGAGTCTAGGGTCGGCCATGCCCGGACATCGGGTAGCTCACCCCGCCGCAACATCGGCGTTTCCGGGTCAACCCCGAGTTCACACCGGATCGTCGCGGACCGTCACAAGCCGCCCGGGTCGGGGGGATCTCCCGCGACCCGGGGGACGACGCGAGGCTACGCGTCCTGCTTGCCGCGCTGACGACGGAAGAGGAACCCGCCACCAATCAGGGCAACCAACAGAACAATTACTCCGACACGCTTCACAACAAACCTCCACGATGAGGACCCGGCCTACGGGACGACATGCCCGGGCGTCCATCCATATACCCCATGGACGCCGCGGAAGGTGCCCAGACCCGCCGTCCCGGGGGACGAGCGGCCGACACATCCTCATGTCATCGAAACCGAGCATGCCATGAAGTGGTCCCAGGCGTGCAACCGGACCGCCGGACAAGCCGACGCGTCCTACGACAGCGCGATGGACACGTGTCGTACCGCGGGGCAATCTTCACGCGACCCGGCGTTTGGACGGTGCTTTCACAGTCGCCCTCATCGCACCCGTTCGGTGACAAGGGCGGCGAGGGCGTCGGCGCCTAGAATGTTCCTGAGGATGTGCACGGCGAATCCCGGGGGCGATGGTGGCACGAGTTTTCGTCAGCCATGCGGGCGCCGACGCGGAGCTGGCC
>NZ_CDWRCK010000161.1:0-9914 GCF_977927595.1 Frankia sp. CcWB3 | reverse complement strand
CCTATCGCTCGACGCCCCCGCCCTCGACGCCCCCGCCCTTTACAGTCCAGCCGGTCCAGCCGCTGCCCGGCCGGACCCGGCCGGCGCGGCCAGCGTGATCTACACCTCGGGGTCCACGGGTGTCCCCAAGGCGGTCGTCGGCACCCACCGGGGCCTGGTCAACTTGTTCGTCTCCCACGTGGTCGACCTCATCGCGCCGGCCGAGCACGCCGCCGGCCCGGACCGGGACGCTCAGCGGGTACTGCACGCGGCCTCGTTCAGCTTCGACGGCTCGTGGGAGCCGTTGCTGTGGCTGCTGGCCGGACACGAGGTGCATGTCGTCGACGAGCTCACCGCGCGGGACGCGGCCGCCCTCGTCGACTACATCGAGCGGGCCCGGATCGACGTGCTCGACCTGACCCCGACCTACCTCCAGGAGCTGATGAGCCAGGGGTTCCTCCGGCCGGGGTCCCCCGGCACGACGAGCCACCGGCCGGGCGTGCTGCTGGTCGGCGGCGAGGCCACCCCGCCGCCACTGTGGGAGCGGCTGTGCTCCATCCCCGGGATGGTGGCCCACGACCTGTACGGGCCGACCGAGTACTCGGTCGACGCCTACGGCTGGCACAGCGCCGGCGCTGGGCCGGCGCCGGCCGGCACCGGCCCGGACCCGGGCTGGGCCGCGCCTGTCGCCAACACCCGGGCCTACTTGCTGGACGCCGCTCTGGCGCCGGTCCCGGACGGGGTGGCCGGCGAGCTGTACCTGTCCGGTCCCGGGCTGGCCCGGGGCTACCTGGGCCGCCCCGGCCTGACGGCCGGCCGGTTCGTGGCCGACCCGTTCGTGGCCGACCCGTTCGGGGCGCCCGGCGCGCGGATGTACCGCACCGGCGACCTCGCCCGCCGCCGGCCCGACGGCTCGCTCGCCTTCCTCGGGCGCGCGGACGATCAGATCAAACTGCGCGGGTTCCGGGTCGAGCCCGGCGAGATCGAACGGGCGCTGGAGGCGGCGCCCGGCGTCGGGACGGCGGCGGTCGTCTTCCGCCCGGACGCCCCGCCCGCGCTCCAGCTCGTCGCCTACCTGGTACCCGGGCCGGGGAGCGGCCCGGACCCGGTCGCGTCGGCCCGGGCCCACGCGGCCCGCGTGCTGCCGGCGTACCTGCTCCCGCAGGCGTTCGTCGCGCTGGACCGGCTGCCCCGCACGGTCAACGGCAAGCTGGACCGGGCGGCGCTGCCCGAGCCGCCCGCCCCGGCGCCGGCCGCCGGCCGCCGGCCCCGCGACGCGCGCGAGGAACTGCTGGCCGAGCGGTTCGCGGCCGTGCTCGGCGTCGACCGGGTCGGCCTCGACGATGACTTCTTCGCCCTCGGCGGCCACTCGCTGCTCGTCATGCGGTTGTGCGCGGCGGTCCGGTCGGCGTTCGGCGTGGAGATCACCCCCCGCACGGTCTTCGAGGACCCGACGGTCGCCCGGCTCGCGCGGCTGATGGAGGCGGCCGGCACCGCCCGCCCGGCGGTCAGCCGGCGGCGGCGCCCGGAGAACCCGCCGCTGTCGTACGCCCAGCGGCGCCTATGGGTGATCGGGCAGGTGGAGGGGCCCAGCCCGACGTACAACATCCCGATCACCTGGCGGCTGACCGGGCCGCTGGACGTGCCCGCGCTGCGCGCGGCGGTGAACGACGTGGTGGCCCGGCACGAAGCGATGCGGACCGTCTTTCCCGCTCCCGACGGCGAGCCCGTGCAGCGGATCCTCGACCCGGCCGGCGCGGAGATCCCGTTCGAGGTGGTCGAGTGGGCGGCCCCGGCCGGCGGCGACCGGCCCGGACCGGAGCCGGGCGGGGACGGCCTGGCGGACCTGCTCGCCGCGGCCGCAGCCTATCCGTTCGACCTCGAGCGCGAGCCACCGATGCGGGTGACCGTCGTCCGGTGCTCGCCGGAGCTGCACATCGCGCAGTTCCTGGTCCACCACATCGCGGCCGACGATGGCTCCGACCGGCCGCTGGCCCGCGACCTGTCCGTCGCCTACCGGGCGCGGGCCGCGGGCGTCGCGCCGGACTGGGCGCCGCTGCCCGTCCAGTACGTCGACTATACGCTGTGGCAGCGTGCGCGGCTGGGTGACGAGACCGACCCGACGAGTTCCGCCGCCCGATCGCGGGAGTTCTGGCGCCAGGCACTGGCCGGCCTGCCCACCGAGCTGGCGCTGCCGAGCGACCGGCCCCGCCCGGCCGAGCCGAGCCACACCGGCGGGATCGTCGAGCTCTCGCTCGACGCCGACGCCGTCACGGCGCTGCGCGCCGTCGGGCGGGCCCACAACGCCAGCCTGTTCATGGTGCTGCGGGCGGCCGTGGCCACTCTGCTGCACCGGCTGGGCGCGGGCGAGGACATCCCCATCGGCAGCCCGGTGTCCGGCCGGGTCGACGACACCCTCGACGACCTGGTCGGGTTCTTCCTCAACACGGTGGTCCTGCGGACCGACCTGTCGGGTGACCCGTCGTTCGGCGAGCTGCTGGGGCGGGTCCGCGAGAGCGACCTCGCCGCCCTCGACCACCACGACCTGCCGTTCGACCGGGTGGTGGACGCGGTCAACCCGCCGCGGCTGTTGGCTCGCCATCCGCTGTTCCAGGTCATGATCGTGTACCTGGCGGCCTCCGACGCCGTCGACGAGCTGGCCCTCGACGCGGTCAGCGCCCGGCCCGAACCGGTGCGGCGGACCAGCGCCAAGTTCGACCTGTCCTTCGACTTCATCGAACGGGCCGGAGCCGACGGCGGCCTGACCATCGGCGTCGCCTACAGCGACGACCTGTTCGACCGGTCCAGCGCCGATCGGATCGGCGCGCGGCTGCGGGAGCTTCTCGCCGCCGTCGCCGCCGACCCGTCGGCGCCGGTGAGCGGGCTGGAGCTCAGCTGGCCGGCGGCCTTCGCGGTCCCGGCCAGCGCCGACCGGGAGCCGTCGGCGCCGGTCGCCGGCGGCGCGGGCGCGACGGTGTCCGGGCGCGCTCCCGGGAACGACATCGAGGCGACCCTGGTCGCCGCCTTCGCCGCGGTGCTCGGGGCCGAGCGGGTCGGCGCCGAGGACGACTTCTTCGCCCTCGGCGGCGACAGCATCGTCGCCATGCGGCTGGTCAACCGGATCCGGGCCGCCGGCCTCACCGTGACCCCGCGGCTGCTGTTCGGCCACCGCACGCCCGAGACGCTCGCCACCGTTGTCACACGCCGGGCACCGTCCGCTGTCACGCGCCGGGCACCGTCCGCCGCCAACGGGACGGCCCGCGCGCCCGCCGTCGGCGCGGCCGAGCCGGCTTCCGAGCCGGCTTCCGAGCCGGCCGGGATCGTCCTCGTCCCGCCGACTCCGGCGCTGCAGGCGGCGCGCGGCCGCGGGGCGACGTTCTCGTCGTTCTCCTCGCCGGTGCTGCTGCGCACCCCGGCCGGGCTGGACCTGGCCACGCTCCACGCGATGATCACAGCGGTCGTGGACCACCACGACGTTCTGCGGGCCCGCCTCGTCCGCTCGGACTCACCCGGTGCCTTCCCGGACGGCGCGGTGGCGACCGGCGCGGACGGTGGTCCCGCCTGGTCGCTGGCGATCGCGTCGCGCGGCGGCGTCGACGTCCGTCCCTGGGTCCGCCGGATCGACGCCGCCGGCATCGCCGCGAGCGACGGCTTCGACAGCGTGGGCGGCCGAGCGCTGATCTCAGGGCTGGCGGCGGCGGCCAACACCGAACTCGATCCGGACAGCGGGCAGGCCATTCGCTGCGTCTGGCTGGACGCGGGCAGCGAGCGCCCGGGCCGGTTGCTGCTGATTATCCACCATGCGCTGATCGACGGCGTCTCCTGGCCGATCGTGCTGGATGATCTCGCTGCCGCGGCGGGCGCGCTGACGGCGGGCGGGCGGCCCCAGCTCGCGCCCGTCCCGGTCTCGTTCGCCCGATGGGCGCGCCGCCTGGACGAGCGGGCGCGCGCGACCGAGACCGAGGCGCGGCTGCCGTTCTGGTTGGACCTGCTCGGCCGGGCCACGCCGGTGGCCTGGACGGCGGACGTGGCCGGTCCGGCCGGACCGGCCGGACCGGCCCGGGTGGACCAGCCGGAAGCGGTCACCGTGAGCGTGCCGCCGGAGCGGGCGGCCGCGCTGCTGTCGACGGTTCCCGCCACGTTCGGGGTCGGGGTGGACGAGCTCCTGCTCGCCGCGCTGTCCCTGGCCGTGGCCGACCAGACCCGGCCCGGCGCCGCCGGCTCGTCGGGGATGGTCGTGGCCGTCCAGGCCCACGGCCGGCAGGAGCAGATCGTCGACCATCTGGACTTGTCCCGGACGGTCGGCTGGATGGCCGAGATCTACCCGTTCCTGCTCGAGTGGCCGGCCGACGACGGCGCCGCGTTCGGTGCGTGGGCCGTGGACGCCGCCGTGGCGCGGGTGCGCGAGCTCATGACCCAGATCCCCGACGGCGGAACCGATTACAGCATGTTGCGCTTCCTCAATCCGCGGACCGCGCCGGTCCTCTCGGCGGCTCCCCTACCGACGATCTACCTGAACTACGTGGGTCGGTTGGCCCGGGGCGAGGTGGCGGACTGGTCGGTCGCCGCCGAGGACGAGGAGCTTTTCGCCGACTGGAACGCCGAGGCGCCCGATCCATTCCCGCTGAGCCTGATCGTGCGAGCCCTCGACGGCCCGGGCGGCCCCGAGTTGAGCGCGCGGTGGACGGCGGGGCCGGATGGGCCCGGCGCGGCGGTCGTAGGCAACCTCGCGGCCGCGTGGCTACGGGCGCTCGACGCACTCGCCGCCCGCGCCGCGCACCGGGGGGGCGGCGAAATCACCGGCAACCGCTTCGGCCGGCCGGAACTAAATCCACATCGCGACCGCCGGTCGGGACCGGCCCGCGGCTGAGGAAAGAGAGAAAGCAGAGTGCGAGACAGGCCGAAACTTCGTGGGGTGAGTATGACCAGCACGACCGATTCATACCGCGAGGAGATCCTGGACCTGGCCATCGGCCCGATGCCAGGCTGGGGCGCCGCCTGCGCGCGGGATATCATGGCGACGCTGCGGTCCGACGCCGAGCCTTTCCCCTGCGTTTTCGCGGTGGCCGCGGCCCATGGTGGCGGGCTGCGGTTCGGTTTCGTCGACGATCTGCACGATGAACGGACCTGGTCCGTACTGCCGGATATCCTTGCCGCCTATCTCTCGGTGTACCAGTCGATATCGCGGAACACCTCCCTCGTGGTTTTCTTCGGATCCGGCGGCGGGACGGCGGGGCCGGAGCCAGACGACGTCCTCTCCTACGAACAGCGATTCTGGTCGGTGCTGCGCTATCTGCACGACAGCGATGGCGAGCCCTGGCCGTCGGACATCCCGACCGACATCGACGATCCCGGCTGGGAGTTCAGTTTCCGCGGCACCCCGATTTTTGTCGTCTGTAACACGCCGGCTCACCACCGGCTACGCAGCCGGAGCAACCCGGTGTTCACCATCACGTTCCAGCCCCGCTGGGTCTTCACCGGCCTGGAGCCGACCAGCCCGCGGGGCGCCGCCGCGCGGAAAATAATCCGCGAGCGTCTCAGGAGGATGGATGAGGTGGATTCAACGCCCCTGCTGGGCTCCTACGGCGACCCGGACAACCGGGAATGGAAGCAGTACTTCCTGCGTGACGACGCATCGGTCGCAGAGAAATGCCCGTTCCACGCCGCTCCCGGCCGGGAGACGGCCGGAACAAGCGCCGGGAAAGCCGCCGTGGAGACGCCCGGAACAGCGCCCGGGGCGGCGGTCGGGAAAGCGGGGCCGGCCCGGCCCGGCCGCGACGGGCCTGTTCAAGGTGGTCGTCAACCAGGAACAGCAGTACTCGGTGTGGCCGTACGGGCGACGCAATGCGCTCGGCTGGTTCGACACGCCCGTCACGGGAACCCGGCAGCACTGCCTGGACAGCATCGAGCTGAGTTGGACCGATCTGCGGCCACGCAGCCTGCGGCGACGGATGTCAGGCCGCGGCGGCGGCTCGTCCGGCGCCGCCGCGCCGGCGCGCACCGGCCGGTACGGCGGGCTCGAGGGCCCGGACCCGGCGTCGGGCCGCGGGCCGGTCGCCACGAGTTCCGCCTGAACGGAAGGGAAAACCATGGTCGCGAGACGGTCTTCCATCCCTACTTCGGGTCCATCCAGCGACGTTGGCCGGGGCGGGACCGACCTCGACCAGCGGCGACCGGTCGCGGACGACTTCTCCAGCGGGCGGGTGGATCCGCTCGTCGAGCGCTCGCTCACCGCTCTTGTGGCGGAGGCGACCCGCCGGACGCCGGAGGCGACCGCCGTTGTCGGTCTGGCGGGCGCCGACGCGGGCGCGGGCGTGGCCGTCACCCTCACCTACGCCGACCTCGAACGGCGGGCCGAAGCCGTCGCCGCGTCGTTGCGCGCGGTCGGGGTCGGCCCGGAGGTGACCGTCGGTGTGTGCCTGCTACGCTCGGCCGCCCAGGTGGTGGCCCTGCTCGGTGTGCTGCGAGCCGGCGGCGCGTTCGTCCCCTTGGACGGCTCCTGGCCGGCCCGGCGCATCAGCGCGGTGGCCGACGAAGCCGGGATCGCGGCGGTGGTGGCCGGGGCGGCCGGCGCCCCGCCCGAGCTGTCGGCCAGCGCCGGCTTCGTGCCGCTGCTGCGGCTGGACCCCGCCGGCCGGCTCGTCACCGCCGGTGGCGGCACGCCCGCCAGGGCGGTCTCGGCCGACAACCCGCACCCGTACCCCGCCGTGGACCTGGAGAACCTCGCCTACGTCATCTACACCTCCGGGTCGACCGGGACACCCAAGGGCGTGATGATCCGTCATCAGGCGATCTGCAACCGGCTGCGCTGGCAGGTCGACCTGCTGGGCCTCACCGGTGATGACGTCGTCCTGCACAAAGCGCCGTTGAGCATCGACATCTCGATCAACGAAATCCTCCTGCCGCTGGTCGCCGGGGCGCTCATGGTGATCGCGCCGCCTGGGGCCGAGGCGGATCCGGGCGCGTTGCTCGAGATCATCCGCGCCCATTCGGTGACGTTCTGCTATGTCGCGCCGTCCACGCTCGGGGCGATGCTCGAGTGTCCGGACGCGGTGGAGGCGGGGCGTTCGTTGCGGCACGTCTGGTGCGGGGGCGAGGTCCTGCGCGACGAGGCCTACCGGCGCTTCCGGGAGCGGTGGCGGGCCCGGCTTTACCACGGCTACGGGCCCGCCGAGGCGACGATCGGCGTCTCCTGCCGGGTGTTCGACCCGGACCAGGCCACCGCCCGCGTGTCGATCGGGCGGCCGAACCCGAACACTCAGCTCCGGGTCCTGGACGCCGAGTACAACCCGGTGCCGCTCGGCGCGGTCGGCGAGCTCTTCATCAGCGGGCTGCCGCTGGCCCGGGGCTACCTCAACGACCCGCGCCGCACCGCGGACCAGTTCGTGCCCGACCCGTTCAGCCCAGTGCCCGGCAGCCGGATGTACGCCACCGGAGGCCTGGGCCGGTTCCGCGCCGACGGGGAGATCGAGTTTCTCGGCCGGGCCGACAACCAGGTGAAGATCCGCGGCTTCCGGGTGGAGCTGGAGGAGATCGAGAACGTGCTGTGCGGCCAGCCTGGGATCCGCCAGGCCGCCGTCGTCCTTGTCCCCGGCCAGGCAGGGGACGACGGCGAGCTGCGGGCGTACTGCGTGCGCGCGGGGGCGAGCGGCCCACCGAACCTGCGCGCCTGCCTGGCCGAACGGCTGCCCGAGCACATGGTCCCGGACACCTTCGTCGACGTCGCCGAGCTGCCGCTGACCGCGGCCGGAAAGATCGACCGGAGCGCGCTCGCCGCGCCCGGCCCGCCTGGCCCGCCCGCCGCCAACGACCATCCCCACCAGAGGAGGAACTCGATGACTTCGGACCAGACCACGACGCTGGCCGGGCCCACCACCCCGGAGCGATCCCTCGACCCAGTGCCGGCGGCGAGCGCGCCGGTGGAGCAACCCGGCCGCTCGGAACCCGTCGAGCCGGCCGGGCCCGACGATCTGGCCCGCCGGGTGGAGGCCGCCCAGCACGGACCGGGCGCGCACGCCCTCGTGCGCTCGTTCGCGTCGAACCCCGCCTTCCGCCCGGCCGAGTGGGAGGAGCTGACCACCGAGGACGACCCGTACCGGCGCCCGGTCCGGCCCGCCGACCTGGCCTGGCTCGACTACGGCACCGCGCTGGGACCCGAGGACACCCTCAAGCTCTCGGGCCTGCTCGGGCACCGGATGCTGCGCAACATCTACGACGCGGACCTGCTGTACCTGCCGCCGAACCGCAACGCGGCGGCCGATCGTGACGCCTCGGACTTCTACGGCGCGGGGAACCGGCTGCGTGGCGCGCTCGCCCAGCCGGTCCTCGAACGCCACCTGTTCTCGTTCCTGGCGCACCAACGCCCGTCCCCGCCGGTCGGCCCGTCCGCCGGCGGGTTGCTGAGCGAGCTGCGCGGTTACTGGGAGGAACGCCGGGACCACCCGGGGGACGCGTTCACGGTGCTGCGCGGCACCCGGGACCGGCGCGAGGCGACGACCTTCGCGTTGTTGCAGCTCTCAGCATTCCTGCCCGCGGTACGCACGGCGACCGCCCGCGCGTCGCTCGGCGAGTACGACCTCGCCCAGCCGGTCGCTCGGCGACTGCTTCTCGACGACTACCGGCGCTGGGTGGCGGGCTCGGACGCCTGGACGGCCCTGCTCGCCGTGGCCGGGCTCACCCCGACGGCCGGGGCCTACTGGCAGCTCTACCTGAACACCTCGTTGGCCCGGGGCAACCGTCTCCACCAGCTGTCCCGCGCGCCGCACCGGCATGCCGAGCTGCTCGGCGCGTTCGTGCACCAGCGCATCGACGACGCGGTCGCCGCCGCCGCCTGGGCGGATGCGGTCGAGGACGGCCTCGGCGAGCGGCCGGCATTCTTCGCCTCGTCACCGCCGGCGCTGACCCCCGCCGCGCTGGACGACCTGGTCGACACGCTGCTCACCCCGCTGCTCGCGCTGTCCGGGGATGCGGCTCTGACCGCCTTTCACGCCGGTTTCACGGACGCCGCCCAGCTCGCCCGCCGCTGGGACCGTGACCTCGCCGAGCAGCTGGCCTGGGCCGACTCGATCGAGGAGTACAAGGCGAAGGCCGAGGCCATCGACGCCTACCTCACCACCGAGGGGATAGCGGTCGACCTCGACACGTTCGTCGAGTCGTGTGACGAGACATCGACGACGCACGTCCACGACGAGCACCGGCTGGTCATGATCGAGTCGGGTGACATGCACTTCTGGAACAACGTCACTCACAAGATCGCGTTGAGTGACGGCGACAAGATTCTCATTCCCAAGTCGCGGCTGCACGGATCGACGGTGCTCTCGGGATCGTGCACCTACCACCAGCCGATCATTCCGGACGACATGTACCTGAAGTTCTGACCGCGCCCGGCCCGGCGACCGAGACGTTACCCGCCGCTGGCGGGAGCTGATCGGGCCAGCCGTCGCTGAACCTTGTTCCGTAGGTCTTCCGGAAGGAGATCCGTGATGCCGCCGAGGGCGGGCAGCCCGTCGGGCTCGGTCGTGAGCGATCGGAAGACCTGCCCGACGGTTAGCCCGTGCCCGGGCCGGTGCAGGACTGTGATCGAATCCCCGGCGGCGGCCTCTCCTTCGGCCAGAACCCGCAGGTACGCGCCGGGCGTACCGCGCCGCGAAAAGCGCTTAATGAGATCCGGGACGTCCCAGAATCCGGCGAAAACACGGCAGGGGGTGCGGGGCGAGGTCACCTGGACCACCGCGGACCCGACGGCCCAGACCTCGCCGATCCGAGCGCCGGTGACATCCATTCCCAACGACGTCAGGTTCTCCCCGAAACTACCCGGAGGGATATCACGGTCAAGGGAGCGCGACCACCAGGAGAAATCTTCGTGAGCGAACACGTACACGGTCCGATCAACACCGCCATGAAACGTCAGGAGTCGAAATGAAATAACTTGCGCG
>NZ_CDWRCK010000160.1:0-9958 GCF_977927595.1 Frankia sp. CcWB3 | reverse complement strand
ACTGCCACCCGCCCAACCGGGTAGGGCTTCAAACATCCTGACGACATCTGGACGACCAGGCCCACTCGCACGAGGAGGTAACGGTCATGCCAACACTCAGCATCATCAAGGCCGACACCGGCGGGTTCGTGGGCCATTCCGCCGTCCACCCCGACATGGTCGCCGAAGCCACCCGGCGGGTCGACGCGGCGCGCGGCGACCTGCTGCTCGACGGTACCGTCGCGACCTGCGGCGACGACCTCTCCCTGATCATGACCCATGCGCATGGCCCGGACGCGGTGGCGGTGCACTCGTTCGCCTGGGATGTCTTCCGCGCGACCACGCAGGTCGCCCGGGACCTCGGGCTCTACGGCGCCGGGCAGGACCTGCTCTCCGACGCGTTTTCCGGCAACCTGCGTGGCATGGGCCCCGGCTACGCCGAGCTCGAGTTCGTCGAACGGCCGTCCGAGCCGGTGCTGTGCTTCCTGGCGGACAAGACCGAACCGGGTGCCTGGAACCTGCCGCTGTTCCGGATGTTCGCCGACCCCTTCACCACCGCCGGGCTGGTCATCGACGCGAAGATGCACGCCGGGTTCCGGTTCGAGGTCTACGACCTGTACCAGGAGAAGCGGATCGTGTTCGACTGCCCGGCCGACATGTACGACCTGCTCATGTACATCGGTGCGCCGGCCCGCTATGTCCTGCACAGCGTCACCTCCAAGACGTTGGACGAGCAGGCGGCCGCGACGAGCACCCAGCGGCTGTCCCTGATCGCCGGGAAGTATGTCGGCAAGGACGACCCGGTGATGATTGTGCGCTGCCAGTCCGGGCTGCCCTCGATCGGCGAGGCGCTGGAGCCGTTCGCGTTGGCCTACACCGTCGGCGGCAGCATGCGCGGCTCCCACCACGCGCCCCTCATGCCAGTCCCGGTCGCACACGCGCACCCGTCCCGGTTCGACGGGCCGCCCCGGGTGGTCTGCCTCGGCTTCCAGATCACCGGTGGCCGGCTCCTCGGCCCGCGCGACATGTTCGACGACCCCGCCTTCGACCGGGCCCGCGCGCAGGCCAACGAGGTCATGGACTACCTGCGCCGCCACGGCCCCTTCGAACCGCACGGCCTCGGCCTCGACGAACTCGAATACACCACCATGCCCGCCCTGGAAGACCGCCTCGCCGGCCGCTGGCAGCCCCTGCCCGCCGGCATCCGCGGCGACGGCCACCGCGGCACCGGCCTCCGGCCGCCGCTGAGCCCGCGTCCGCTGCGCGGCCGTCAGCGCAGCGTCGCGAGTTCCTCGTGCAACGCGCTGATGATTTCCCAGGCGTCGGGGACCTGTGCCCGGTCGGTGACGACTCCGACGTCGAGCGCGTCCCGGTAGCTTAGCGCGGTGATGTTCAGGCCGCAGCTGTGGGTGATGGGGCTGAGCGGATAGGCGGCGGTCATCGGCGTCTTGCCGAGGTAGAGCTGCAGGGGTGAGCCCGGCACGTTGGATACGACCAGGTTGCAGACCGGCTGGATCCGGGTTCTGCTCAGCACCGCCATGACCATGCGGGATGCGCGGGCGAGTATGGCCGGCGGTACGAACTGTTCCGTGTCCTGCAGGACGGTGGCCGGGATTGCGCGGTGCACGGTCTTCGCGGTGGCCAGCGCGTCGTGGGTGAAGGCGATCCGTGCGGCCGGGTCCGGCTCGTGGGTGGGGATCGGTACCATCATCGCCGAGATCCGGTTGCCGAAGGTGCCGACCTGTTCGGGGGTACGGACGCTCAGCGGCACCATCGCGACCAGCGGCCGATCCGGTAGCTCGTCCCGATTGGCGAGCCACGTCCGGACGGCTCCCGCACACAATGTGACAACAACGTCGTTTACGGTGACGTGAAAGTGGTTCTTGATTGTTTTGATGTCGGTCAGCGGCAGGGTGGCGAAGGCGACCTGCCGGTGTGGGCTGATCGGCCCGTTGAAGCGGGTCCGCGGCGCCCGTACCCGGGGAACCTCGAGGATCTCCCCGTCGGTGTGCGCCTCCCGCCGGAACTCCAGGACGCCGCGCGCCACCCGGCCCGCAAGACGGATGCCCGGAACGGTCCGCAACGCCGGATTGCGGTCGAGATAGCGCAGCGTCCGGGGCAGGACAGACAACGCGCGCAACGGTTGCCGGGATAGTCCGAGAAGCCCGCGCGCGAGCATCTCTGCCTGGTTGGGCAGGCCAGCCGGCGGGGCGGCCGGCGGTGGAGGTTCGCGGCCCGCCGGGGTGAAGTCGGTCAGCGCGAGCAGTACCTCGGCCCCGGACAGGCCATCGAGCACCGCATGGTGAATCTTGGTCAGGACGGCGACCCGCTGCCCCTGCAATCCGGAGATCAGGTACGCCTCCCACAGCGGGCGAGACCGGTCCAACGGCCGGTCGAGCAGCCGGGCGACCTGCGTGGCGAGTTGGGCGTCGTCACCAGGCGCCGGCAGCGCCAGCTCGCGAACGTGGTACTCCAGATCGAAGCAGGGATCCTCCACCCAGTAGGGATGGTCGAGGCCGAGTGGCACCTGCACCAGTCGCTCCCGCAGCGGCGGAACCAGCGGCAGCCGCTGCGCGACATGCTCCAGCAGCCACCGGAAGGTGAGCTCCTGTCCCGGCTTGCTCGTGTCGTAGAGGGCCAGGCCAGCGACGTGGCCGAACGTGCGTCCGTCCTCCCACGCGAGGAACTGAGCGTCAAGCGGGGTTAGCTGCCGCATGGGCGCCTCACCGGGGTCGGGGTAAGCATCGGGTGGCCGTCAGGCGTAGCCGGAGCATGCCCCTGTCCGCGGTGCTGCGAACCCGGCGGAAGTCCGGCGAGCGAGGCGCGGTGCGACCCGTGGGCCGCGCACCCCACCCGAGCGGGTGCGGGTTGCGCTGGCTGCGATCAACACGAGGCCCACCTCAGTCCCGGACACACGGCAGAACTGAACACGCGGCAGGACCGTCTCGGCGGTAGGGCGCCCGGCCTACTCCGTCCCCGACGGCTGGCCCCGGCGGTTACTGTCCCGCGGCCGGCACCCCCGCCGGCTGCGCCGGGTCGTCGGTCTCGGCTGGGTGGGCGTCGGCGGCCCGTGCGCTGTCGGCGGCCCGTGACTGGCCGGGCGGGCGCAGGACGAACAGGGTGACGAGGACGGCCGCGGCGACCAGGGCCGCGCTCACCGCGTAGGCGAGGTGGAACCCGCCGGTGAGGGCGGCGATGGTGCTCCTGCCGCGGTCGAGCAGCGAGTCGGTGCGGGAGGCGGCGAGGGTGGCCAGGATCGCGGTGCCGAGCGCGGCGCCGATCTGCTGGGTGGTGTTGGCCACCCCGGAGGCGACGCCGGCCTCGGCGGGGTCGGAGACCGCCATCGCCTGGCCGATCAGGGCGGGCATCGCCGCGCCGAAACCGATACCCAGCAGGACGAACACCGGGGCGATGTCGCGCGCGTAGCTGCCGTCGGCCGGTACCCGGGCCAACAGTAGGAGCGCCGCGGCGACCAGCAGCAGCCCGACGACGATCACCGGCCTGGGGCCGAACCGGGTGCTCAGCGGCGACGCGAGGCCCAGCGAGACGGCCGCGATGGTCAGCGGGGCCGGCAGAAACGCCAGCCCGGTGCGCAGCGCGTCGTAGCCGAGCACGTCCTGCAGGTACAGGGCGGTGCAGAACTGGTAGCCGAACAGGCCGGCCACCATCAGGGTCAGGATGATGTTCGCTCCCCCGACCGCGCGGGAGCGGAAGATGCGCAGCGGCAGCAGTGGTTTGGCCGCGGCGGCCTGGCGGCCCACGAAGGCGGCGAGCAGGAGCAGCGAGGCGGCGAGCGGCCCCAGCGTCCCGCCGTTGCTCCAGTCGTCCGCCCCGCCCCGGACGACGGTGTAGACGCCGAGCATCAGCCCGGCGGTCACCAGCCCGGCGCCGAGAACGTCCGCGCCCTCGCGCAGCCCGAGCCCGGCGATCGGGGGCAGCACCTGCAGGGCGAGCACCACCGCGAGGACACCCAGCGGCACGTTGACGTAGAAGACCCACGGCCAGCTGAGACCCTTGGTCAGCACGCCGCCGAGGATGAGCCCGATCGATGAGCCGGCCGCGGCGACGAAGGCGTAGCAGGCCAGTGCCTTGGCCCGCTCCCGGCTGTCGGGGAAGATCGTGACGATCATGCCGAGTGCCACCGCGGAGGCCAGCGCGCCCCCGGCGCCCTGCAGGAAGCGGAACGTGATCAGGAGGCCGCCGGTGTTGGCCAGGCTGCAGGCCAGCGAGGCCGCCGTGAACAGGCCGAGCCCCCCGATGAAGACGGGCCGGCCGCCCAGCAGGTCACCCAGCCGTCCGGACAGCAGCAGCAGGCCGGCGAAGGCGATCAGGTATCCGTTCACAACCCAGGCCAGGTTCGCCTGGGAGAAGCCGAGGTCCTGCTGGATGGTCGGCAGCGCGACCGTAACGATCGAGCTGTCCAGGATGACCATCAGGTTGCTGGTGCAGAGCACCCCGAGAGCGAGCCAGCGGGACGGGAGCGCCGGGGGCGGGGCCGGGGGAGTTGAGTCGGTCAACAGTCTTCCTTGACGTCGAGGAGGCCGGACGGGGGCCGCGGCGGCGGGCCGGTCGCGGCCGCCAGCCAGGCGCGGTTCCAGCCGCCGTATGGGGCACGTCTTGTTACGGAAGCCATCATGTGTGACTGTGGGAGCGGCCGGAAGGAGGCACTTTCATGTTCCAGGGGAACAGCGATGTGATCGACCCCCCCGACCACGAGGCCGAGGCCTGCACCGTCTTGGAGGTGCTGAACCGGATCAGTGGCAAGTGGGCCATCGGCATCCTGCTGCGGATCAGCGACGGACCGGTCCGGTTCACCGAGCTGCAGCGGTCGATCAGCGGCATCAGCCGGCGGATGCTCACCCTCACGCTGCGTAACCTGAAACGTGATGGGCTGCTGACGCGGGTCGTCTACCCCACGGTGCCGCCGAAGGTCGAGTACCAGGCCACCGATATGGCCCGGGAGCTGTATGCCACGCTGCGGACGCTCACATCGTGGGCCGAACGGCACCGCGACGACATCGCCGTGGCCCGCGCGGCCTACGACCGCAACCACGGCCCCCAGGGTGGAGTCGACTAGAGCACCCTGGAGGCCATGATTCGAAGATGCATCCCGAGTATGACATTGGGTGACTGTCGCTGGGCTGGAGCGAGCCCGTCCCGATGCCAGTCCTGGAACAGTCCGTACACCATGCGCCAGTGCCCGTACCGGGCGGGAACGTCCCGCCACGGCGCCCCGGTCCGCGTCCGCCACCGAATCCCGTCGATCAACTGCCGGCATGTCCACGTCGGCGGCCGACCCGGCTTCTTCTTCATGCCGATACGCCGGACCACGGGAATAGCGGCGTCAGGTTGGACGTCACGGAGGTTTCCGACCGGGGCTCCGCCTGTCGTCGCCGGCGGTCCGACCGATCAGTCGGACACAGCGAGTTCGCCGAGCTCCGACCAGTCGTCCTGCTCCAGAACCGTGTTCACGATGCGCGGCGTCTCGGCGAGGTACTTCGGCAGTGTCTGCCGGGCGGCCTTGAAGTGGTCGGACTGGACGTGCGCGGCTCCGGCGTCGCCATCCTGGAATGCCTCGACCAGTACGTACTCGGTCGGGCTCTCAATGTTGCGGGACCAGTCGAACCATTTGCAGCCCGGCTCAGCGCGGGTCGCCTCGGTGAACGCCCGTGAGATCTCCGGCCACTGGTCGGCGTGCTCCGGCTTGATCCGGAACTTGGCGGTGATAAAGATCATTATAAACCCTTTCCGAGCTCATGGCTCTTGCTGTGGGCGACAGGCCGCCTGGGGTACCGAGCTCCAACGACTGTTTTCACACCGTCGGCGACGGGTGGCCCCCACGCTCGGCACCTCGCCCATGGTCGTAGCAGTCACAGCCGCCACGGGCAGTCTCGATTTGAGAAAGCCGGGGCCTGCCGCGGGCTCGTGATCAGGGCTCGATGCCCTGGGTGGCAGTGACGCTGGGTGGCAGGGACATCGTAGGGCAGCCGAGGTGACGCGCCGCGGGGTGTGCGAATGTATACTTGTCAGACTTTCTTTGTCTGGAGAGGACGGGCGATGAGTCTTGAAGGGCGTCCCACTGGCGCGGAGGTAGCGGAGGTAGCGGGGAGCCGCGGCGGCCGTGGCAGGCCGTCCGGTCCTGCGCTACGCGATGGCGCGGGATGCGTCGCATTATCACCTGGTGCCTTCCGCAGTGGAACGTGTTGCCGGCGTGGGCGATGTGGCGGCGCTGTTTGCGAGATGCCGGCGAAGTGGTTCGTACCTGACGTTCCGCTCGGGCGGGACGAGCCTCAGCGGCCAGGGCGTCACCGACGGGATCCTGGTCGACGTGCGACCCGGTTTTCAGTCGGCCGAGGTGCTCGACGGTGGTGACCGTCTGCGCGCCGAGCCTGGCGTGACCGTCCGTGCCGCGAACGCGCGGCTGCGTCCGTACGGGCGGAAGCTCGGTCCCGACCCCGCGAGTGAGGTCGCCTGCACCCTGGGTGGAGTCATTGCCAACAATTCCAGCGGAATGGCCTGCGGTACCGGGCAGAACGCCTACCAGACGCTCGAGGCGATGACCGTGGTGCTATCCAGCGGATCCGTGATTGACACCGGTGCGCCGGACGCGGATGAACGGCTGCGCGCGCTGGAACCCGATCTGTATGAGGGCTTGTTGCGGCTCCGTGAGCGGATCTGCCGCAACCCGGCGTCCGTGGCGACGCTGCGTCGGCAGTTCTCAATGAAGAACACGATGGGCTACGGTCTCAACTCGTTTCTCGACTACGAGCGTCCCGTCGAGATCCTGGCCCATCTGATGATCGGTAGCGAAGGCACGCTCGGGTTCGTCGCCTCGGCCACGTTCCGGATGGTGGAGCTCTTTCCCCACGCCTCGACGGGCTTGGCGGTGTTTCGTGACCTCGCCACCGCGACCGCCGCGCTGCCCGAGCTGGTCGACGTGGGGTTCGCGACGATCGAACTGATGGACGCTCGGTCCCTTGCCGTTGCGCAGACCCTCGGCGCGACACCGGCTGAGATCGGCTCGCTGGAGGTGCGTGACTAGGTTGCGTTCCTGGTGGAGCTGCAGGCAGCGACCACCGAGGAGCTTGCCGACAAGGTGTCCGGGGCCGGCGGCGTGTGCGATGGGCTCGAGACCGAGTCGCCCCTGGAGCTGACCTCGGACCCGCGGCGCTGAAAGGACCTGTGGCACGTGCGCAAGGGTCTCTACACGGCCGTCGCGGGAGCGCGCCAGGCGGGGACCACGGCGTTGCTGGAGGATGTGGCGGTTCCGGTGCCGCACCTGCGGGTAGCGTGCCAGGAACTCACGAAGCTGTTCGACGCGCACGGCTATCAGAACAGTGTCATCTTCGGCCATGCCAAGGACGGCAATATCCATTTCATGCTCACTGAGACCTTCCAGGATCCCGCGCGGTTGGAACGCTACCACGCGTTCACCGAGGAAATGGTCGAGCTGGTGCTCGAGCACAAGGGAGTCGAAATGAAATAACTTGCGCGTTTCGAACCCTCCACAGGCCTGTGACCTGCGATGATGCTCTCGATCACGTATTTGTTACTTCATTACATCCCCAAGGGGACGCTCAAGGCGGAGCACGGCACCGGCCGGATCATGGCGGGGTATGTCCGTCGCCAGTACGGCGATGAACTGTATGACGTCATGACGGAGGTGAAGCGGCTGTTCGACCCGCCGGGAATCCTCAACCCGGGGGTCGTGCTGTCCGATGATCCTCGCTCCTATCTGCGCAATCTCAAGGATGTGCCGACGGTCGGCTACGGCGCGGACATGTGCGTGGAGTGCGGGTACTGCGAACCGGTCTGCCCGAGCCGGGCGCTGACCCTGACTCCTCGGCAGCGGATCGCCCTGCTGCGGGAGCGTGAGGCCGCGCGGCGGGAGGGAGACGAGGGGCTCGCCGACGAGCTGTCCGCGGCCTACCGCTATGACGCGGTCGACACCTGCGCGGTCGACGGTATGTGCCAGACCGCTTGCCCTGTGCAGATCAACACCGGATCACTCGTGCGAGAGCTGCGCGCCGAGAGGGTGAACAAGGGCGAGGACGCGCTGTGGCGCTCGGCGGCCCGCCACTGGGGGGCGACCACCGCACTGGCTGGGAAGGCGCTTTCTGCCGCCGCACTGCCGCCGGCGTTGCCGACAGCCGCGACCTCCCTGGCCCGCAGAACGTTGGGCACCGACAGGATGCCCCAGTATGACGCCTCGCTGCCCCGCGGGGGGTACCGGCGCCGGGCGGTCGTGGCTGCCGCAGAGGCGTGCGCCGTGTACTTCCCGGCGTGCGTCGGTGCCATGTTCGGCTCGTCGTCGTCCAGCGGCGGGGTCATGCCCGCGATGCTGACGCTGTGCGCGCGTGCCGGAGTAGCGATACGGGTGCCCAAGGGCATTGCGTCGATGTGTTGCGGTATGCCGTGGAAGTCGAAGGGTCTCAGGGGCGGCCACGAGGTCATCGGGGCCAAGGTCCTGCCGGCGCTGCTCGCAGCGACCGACGGCGGCCGCCTGCCGGTCGTGTGCGACGCGGCGTCGTGCACAGAAGGTCTGGAGGAGCTTCGCGCCGAGGCGGAGCGGCTTGGCGGCGGCTACGAGGCACTTCGTTTCGTGGACGCGCTCGAATTCGTGCGCGCCGAGGTCGTGGGCCGCCTCTCGGTGACCCGCCGGGTGGCGTCCCTGGTACTGCACCCTACGTGCTCGACCGAGCGGCGGGGCACCACGACTTTACTCAGGGAACTCGCCGAGCTGGTCAGCGACGAGGTGGTCGTGCCGCTGGACTGGAATTGCTGCGCGTTCGCTGGTGATCGCGGGCTCCTGCATCCCGAGCTGACTGCGGCGGCGACGTTGAACGAGGCACGTGAGGTCAACTCCCGCACCTTCGAGGTGCATGCGTCGGCCAACCGGACCTGCGAGGTCGGAATGTCACGCGCAACGGGGCGCGAATACGTCCACATTGTTGAGACGCTGGAGTACGCGACTCGCCCGATCCGTGATTCTGCCCATCCTGGCGGTGCCGGCTGAGAACGTGTTGGAGAACGCCGGTCGACGACTTCCCGTGACCTTGATGGATGCGCGGTCCGAGCGAACGTGTCACCCGCGCGCCGTCGCGGCTTCGTACTCGAAGCCCGCCTCCGGGCCCGGTTCGGCGCCGAAAGCGCCCGCGAGTCTCCCGCGCGCGCGGGAGAGGTGTTTGTGGAGTAAGACCGTTGCTGCGTCCTGATCGCCGGTCACGATCAGCTCCAGCAGGCGAGCGTGCTCGCCGTAGATCGATTCCGCGCTCAGCAGCGCCCGGCCCTGTACCTGCGACATGCACAGCCGGACTTCACCGGCGAGTTTGTGGTACATGCCGCTGATGCGGGGGCTGGACATCGAGTCGACGAGGCTGAGGTGAAACCGCATGTCGGGCTCGACGATCGCGATCTGAGGGCCGTTGATCACCGACTTGATCTCATCATTGGCCATCCGGGCCTGCGCGGGAACGCGGCGGGCCGCGGCGAGCAGCCGGAGTGGCTCGCGCTCGAGGCAGTAGCGCGTGTTGTAGATGTCGCGAACGTCGTCCGGGCCGAGCTCGGGGACCCGGGCGACCTTGTGACTGCCGCGGACAAGGAGACCGGCCGCGACCAGCTTCTCGATTGCCGCCTTCGCGGTCGGGCGAGCGATATCGTACTGGGTGGCGACGCCTACTTCGGTCAGCGCCTGGTTGCTGCCGATATTGCCACTGAACAGCTCGGCGCGAAGATTTTCGACCACCGCATCTATGAGCGATACCGGCTGTACAGGGCGGCGCATCACCCAGTCACCTTCCAGTACATGCGAGTCAGGCGGGTTGGTGACCCTCATGGAATCAACACGAGCTAGCCGAAATTACAACCGTCAGTCGTAGCCCCGCGCGGTCTCGCCCATCCCGCCCAGACTCGCCCATCCCGCCCAGGACGCCGATCGCCCGACCGGTCGGCGTCCTGGGCGGGATGGGCGAGTCTGGGC
>NZ_CDWRCK010000159.1:0-10008 GCF_977927595.1 Frankia sp. CcWB3 | reverse complement strand
TCTCCGGACCGACCACCGCCGCGTCCGGCCCCTCCGGGCACGACAGGTCCGGATCCGGAATCGCCAGATCACGGATGACGACGTCGACCCGGGGACAGCCGGGTTCGGCCGCCAGCACCGCGGCGCGCACCCGGGCGGCGAGCTCACCGAGCCGTTCCCCGTACCGGCACACGATCTGCACCAGGATCCCGTCCGGCCGTACCCGTACCCCCTCCACCCGGCGGCCCGGAAGGTAGGTCGCGACCTCGGCCGCGGCACCCGCCCCGCCGTCCGGAACGCGGTGACGATCCTCGTGCCGGATCGGCGCGCCGATGAGCCGGACGACACCGGGACAGGACAGCACGGTCCGGGCCACGGCATCCGGATCCCAGGCGAACCCGCTCACCGGCCCGGCCGCCGTCGGGTTCGTACTCATTCGACCCGCCGCGACTCTTCCGATTCCTCCTCGCCGATGTAGACGTCGTCGATCGCGATATTCACCTCGGTGACCTCCAGGCCCGTCATTCCCTCCACGGAGGTGACGACGTTGTGCCGGATCGAGTGGGACAGATCCACGATGGAGACCCCGTAGTCGCAGACGACGTCGAGGTCGATCGCGGCCTGCCGTTCCCCGACCTCCACCGCGACTCCCTGGGAGACGCTGGCCGACGCGCCGGGGATGCGGGCCCGGAACGAACCCATCGCGCGGGCCCCACCCGAGCCCAGGCTGTGTACCCCGGAGACCTCGCGTGCCGCGACACCGGCGATCTTGCGGACGACGGCGTCCGCGATCGACGTCCGGCCCCGGCCGGTCACCAGCTCGGTGGACGTCTTGCGCTCCGGCACGGTGGTGCGACGCGCACCACCTGCGTCCGAGGTCTTCGCCTCGGGCCCGGCCGCGCTGGTTGTGGTGGTCATGGTGCTCCTTCCTGGCCGGCATCGTCGGAGCGCCCAAAGCGGTGGAAGGGGTCAGGTCCGACCAGGAGCGGGACGTCGAGGGACGATCCGTCCGGGCGCTCTCCGGTGCGGTCGTTCACGATCAGGGATACCCGAATTCTCCGGTCGGACAACAACCCGTTCCCGTCGGCACAGCTACGATTACTGAACGGAAGCCCGCATCGTCCCCGCCGCGTCGCCGGGGGCCGATTCGCTGCGCCCCTCGCGATCCTTCGCGGGCGGACGCTCATCCGCTCCCGGCGCGGGCGGATAGGTTTGGGTGCCGGCCGCCACCGAACGCCACGCCGCCCAGCGGGCGCGTGCGTCCGAGCGAAGGAGCATCCGCTGCCTCGATCCCACCCGGGTCCGCGCCGAAGCGCCGGAGCCGGCCCCGCTACCGTCACCGTGCGGGCCCCGGCCAAGGTCAACCTGCATCTCGGCGTCGGGCCGCTCCGACCGGACGGCTACCACGACGTCATCACAGTGCTGCAGGCCGTCTCGCTGTTCGACGACGTCTCGGCGACGTCGGTCGATCCCCCGCAGTTCCACGGCTCGGGGCTATCGACCACCGGCGACGGCGGCGGGGACGGCCGGTCCGGCGGGGACGTAGTCGTGACCGTCGAGGTGTCCGGGGAGGGCGCCGACCCGGCGTCGCTGGGTCCGGCGACGCCCACGCCGGAGGTCTCCATCGTCCCCACTGGCCGGGACAACATCGCCGTCCGGGCCGCTCACCTGGTTGCCGAGGCCGCGGGCATCACCTCGGAACGTGTTCATCTCACCCTGGCGAAGGGCATCCCCGTCGCCGCGGGGATGGCCGGGGGCAGCGCCGACGCGGCGGCGGCGCTCGTCGCCTGCGACGCGCTGTGGCAGACCGGACTGGACCGGGCGACCCTGACCCGGCTCGCCGCCCAGCTCGGCAGCGACGTCCCGTTCCCCCTGGCCGGCGGCACCGCACTCGGCACCGGGCGCGGCGAGCAGCTCACCGACGTCCTGGCGACGGGCGAGTACTACTGGGTGTTCGCGCTCGCCGACGGCGGCCTGTCCACCCCCGCGGTCTACAAGGAGTTCGACCGGCTGACCGAGGGCAAACTGCGGACCGGCCCGACCCCCGCCGACGACGTGCTCGCCGCGCTGCGCACCGGCGACCCCGGTCAGCTCGGGGCCGCCCTGGTCAACGACCTGCAGCCGGCGGCGCTGCGGCTTCGGCCGTCCCTGCGCCGCGTCCTGGAGGCGGGCCGGGAGCTGGGAGCCGTCGGGGCGATCGTGAGCGGCTCCGGTCCGACCTGCGCCTTCCTCGCGGCCGGAGCGCAGGAGAGCATCGCGCTCGCGGCAAGCCTCGCCGGGATGGGGGTCGCCCGCGCGGTACGCCGGGCCTCCGGGCCGGCGAGCGGCGCCAGGATGGTGGAGGGGGCAGGCGAAGCGCCGTGAGCGCCGTCCTGGTCAGCCTCGAGAACGTCGACGCCGCGTTCGGCACCCGAACGCTGCTCGACCGGGTGAGCCTGGGGATCGGCGCCGGGGAACGGATCGGGGTCGTCGGGCGCAACGGGGCCGGGAAGTCCACCCTGCTGCGGATCATCGCCGGCGAGGTGGCCCCGGACGCCGGCCGGGTCGTGCCCGCCGGTTCCACCCGGGTCGCCACCCTGGCGCAGGCCGACATGCTCCCCGCCGAGCGCACCGTGCGCGAGATTGTCATGGGCACCGTCGCCGAGCACGAGTGGGCGGCGGATCCCCGGCAGCGGGGCATACTCGCCGGGCTCGGGCTGCTCGAACGGCTCGACGACCCGGTCGGGCCGATGTCGGGCGGGGAACGCCGCCGGGTGGCGCTGGCCCGGCTCCTCGTCCAGGACACCGACCTGCTGATCCTGGACGAGCCGACGAACCACCTGGACGTCGAGGGGGTCGCCTGGCTCGCCCGGCATCTCGCCGGCTTCCGCGGTGGACTGCTCGTCGCGACCCACGACCGCTGGTTCCTCGACGAGGTGTGCGGACGGGTCTGGGAAGTCGTGGACGGGCGCGTCGACGCGTACGAGGGCGGCTATTCCGCGTACGTGCTCGCACGGGCCGAACGCACCCGGCGGGCCGACGCCACCGAGGCCAGGCGCCAGAACCTGCTGCGTAAGGAACTCGCCTGGCTACGCCGCGGCCCGCCCGCCCGGACCAGTAAGCCGCGCTTCCGCATCGACGCGGCCAATGCGCTAATCGCCGACGAGCCACCGCCCCGGGACACCATGGCGCTGCGCAGCTTCGCGGCATCCCGGCTGGGCAAAGACGTCTACGACGCCGAGCATGTCACGGTCCGGATCGGGGACCGGACGTTGTTCGACGACGTCACCTGGCTGGTCGGACCGGGGGACCGGATCGGGCTGGTCGGTGTCAACGGAGCCGGCAAGACCACCCTGCTGCGCGTGCTGCTGGGTGCGGTGACGCCGGACGCCGGCCGGGTCCGGGTGGGGGCCAGCGTGCGACCGGCTCTGCTGTCCCAGGAGATCGCCGAACTACCGGCGCCACTGCGGGCACTGGAGGCCGTCGAACAGGTCGGGCGGGTCCTGGAGGTCGAGAAAGGCCGGGAACGGACCGCCGGCCAGTTACTCGAGCAGTTCGGCCTCCCGTCGTCGCGGCAGTGGACGCGGGTCGGGGACCTCTCCGGCGGCGAACGCCGCCGGCTGCAGCTGCTGCGCCTGCTGATGGCCAGACCGAACGTGCTGCTCCTCGACGAGCCGACCAACGACCTCGACACCGACACCCTCACCGCGCTCGAGGACCTCCTCGACTCGTGGCCGGGCAGCCTGATCGTGGTCAGCCACGACCGCTATTTCCTCGAACGCACCTGCGACGTGACGCTGGCGCTGCTCGGCGACGGGCACCTGCGCATGCTGCCCGGCGGCATCGAGGAGTACCTCGCCCGGCGCGCGGCCGCCCGGGAGGAGGCCGCGGCCCGGGCACCGTCATCCCGGGGTTCGTCGGCCTCCGGCGGCGGAGCGGGCGGGCAGGCCACCGGCGGACAGGGCACCGGCGGACAGGCCACCACCATCGCCGAAGCTGGGCGGACAGGTGGGCCGCCCGCCCTGTCCGGGAGCGAGCTGCGCGCCGCCCGCAAGGAGCTGACCCGGCTCGAGCGCGCCCTGGACCTGCTGAGCCGACGCGAGCAGGAGCTGCATCACGAGCTGGCCGAGGCCGCGACGGATCATGGGCGTCTGCTGACGCTGGACGCCGAGCTGCGCGCCGTCGTCGCGGACAAGGACAGCACCGAGGAGGCCTGGCTCACCCTCGCCGCCGAGATCGAGGGTGGCTGACAAGCCGCCGCCACCCGCCGCCCGGTCAGGCGGTAGCGCGTTTCGCCGCGAGACGCGCCGGGTCCGGCCAGCGGACGTCCCGCACCAGGTGGACGGTCTCCATCAGCTTGATCAGGTAGAAGCTGGTGTCGATTTGCCAGGGCCGCACCCCGTGCCGGGCCGAGGTCGGCTCGGCGTGATGCAGGTTATGCCAGGACTCGCCCATCGACAGCAGGGCCAGCGGCCACACGTTGGTCGACCGGTCCCGCGACCGGTAAGGACGCGAGCCGAGGACGTGGCAGATGCTGTTCACCGACCACGTGACGTGGTGCAGCAGCGCGATACGGACCAGCCCGGCCCAGAAGAACGCCTCCAGCGCCGCGGCGAACGAACCCCCCCACAGGCCGCCGATCATGGCGGGCAGCGCGAGGCTGGCGAACGCGCACAGCGCGAACGAGCGGCTGACCTTCATGATGTCGGGATCGTCGAGCAGGTCCGGGGCGAACCGACGCTGGTCGGTCTGCTCGACGTCGAACAGCCAACCCACGTGGGCGTGCCAGAGACCCTTGATCAGCGACCACGTCCCCGGACCGTAACGCCATGGCGAGTGCGGATCGCCCTCGGTGTCGCTGAAGGCGTGATGACGCCGGTGGTCGGCCACCCACCGGATGACCGGGCCCTCGATCGCCATGTTGCCGGCGACCGCCAGCGCGATCCGCACCGGCCTGGACGTCCGGAAGCCGCGGTGGGTGAAGTAACGGTGGAAGCCGATCGTCACGCCATGGCCGGTGATGCCGTAGAACACCACGGCGAGGACGACGTTCCGCCAGGAGATCCACCGCCCCCACATCGCCGGGATCGCGACCGCCAGGGCGACCAGCGGCACCACGATCGTCACCACCATCACGACCTGCTCGACGCGGGCCTTCGTCATCGAACGGAGCCGCGAGGCGTTGCCGCGACTGTTCGCGGGATCAGCCCGGCGGGGAACCGGGCCCGTGGTGGGTTCGCGGTCGTCCCGCGGTGCCCGATTGTCGCTCGGTGTCACCGTGTCGGTAGCGGTCATCGCCTCGTTCCGTCCGTCGCGGCTGGCCCACTGTGCCGGCGCTCCATCCGCCACGGTAGCCCGCCGACATGACAACGTCCCCCCGCCTCTACGTCCGCCACGCAAACAAACCATCGGTCGCCGACCCGGATCGATCGGCACCGCCGCGCACCACGGTCACCGGCAGGTCGATGACAAGCCGATGACGAATAGCGACATCTAATAAAATTAGATGTTATTAGATGACAGCCAGTGGCAGTCGGGCGACGAAGAGATGAACGGCAGCCAACCAAACCCGGTCCGGGACGCCCGCCCGCGCCGGCCGGCGGGCGGGGTAGCCGGCGGTGGCCCGGCTTTTACCATCCGAGCCACCCCACGATGGTAGAGTTGGCATGTTTTCTCGCGGTCCGCCGTAGTGTAATCGGCAGCACAGGAGATTTTGGTTCTCTTAGTCCACGTTCGAGTCGTGGCGGCGGAGCACTACCGGGCCCGGAGCTACCGGGCACCATCAGTAATACCATCGAAAAGAATATTCCGGAAGCACCGCCGCACCATCACCACGGCGGCAGACAGGCACACATCAATTTCCCAATCCGGGGCCGGCGTGTTCCCGGGATGGCCGTGGCATCTGCCGGCGCCTTCCGGTCGACGGGTAGTGTGGGCGCCGTCGCCCCACCGCTGTCCAGGTCCGAAGACTCGGGAGATCGCGTGACATCATCACGTCCGGCGGCCGTCATCATCCTGGCAGCGGGCGAGGGCAAGCGTATGCGCTCGACGACACCGAAGGTGCTGCACCACATCGCCGGGCGCTCCCTTCTCCACCACGTGCTAAGCGCGGCCGGAGCCCTCGCGGCGGCGCGTACCGCGGTCGTCGTGGGCCACGGCCGCGAACAGGTCGCGGCGATGCTGGCGGAGCAGGCTCCCGAGGTCGTCCCGGTCGTCCAGGACCGCCAGCACGGCACGGGCCATGCCGTCCGGGTGGCCTTGGCGGCGCTCGGCGAGCTGGCGCCCAGCGGCACGGTGGTCGTGCTGCCCGGCGACACCCCGCTGTTGACCGGCGCGACGCTCACTGCCCTGGTGGCCCAGCACCATGCCCGGGCGGCCGCGGCAACGGTCCTGTCGGCCGTTGTCGACGACGCCATCGGTTACGGCCGGGTGGTGCGCGACGGCGACGGCGCGGTCCGGGCCATCGTCGAGCATCGCGACGCCGACGCCGCCACCGCGACGATCCGAGAGATCAACACCGGCGTGTACGCGTTCGCCGCGGGCCCACTCCAGACCGCACTCGCAGGGCTGACCAGGGACAATGCTCAAGATGAGGAGTACCTCACCGACGTCGTCGGGCTGCTGGTCGCCGCCGGGCGGCCGGTGGCCGCGCGGGTCGTGGACGATCCCGGCGAAGCCGGTGGGGTGAACGACCGCGTCCAGCTCGCCGCCGCCGGACGGGTGCTGCGGGACCGGATTGTCGAGGTGGCGATGCGCGCCGGCACCACCGTCGTCGACCCGCAGACCACCTGGATCGACGCCGACGTCATCCTCGAACCGGACACGACGCTCGCCCCCAACACCTTCCTGCACGGCCGGACGCACGTCGCTCGCGGCGCCGTCATCGGCCCCGAGTGCACCCTGACGGACACGGCAGTGGGCGCGGGCGCGACCGTCCTGCGGACCACAGCCGAGCGGGCCGAGATCGGCGCCGGGGCCGTGGTCGGGCCTTACAGCCATCTCCGGTCGGGCACCCGGCTAGGCTGCGAAGGCAAGATCGGCTCCTTCGTCGAGACGAAGTCGGCCGATCTCGGGAACCAGACGAAGGTCCCGCACCTGGCGTATGTCGGCGACGCGGTGGTCGGCGAGCGCAGCAACATCGGATGCACGACGGTCTTCGTGAACTACGACGGGGTGGCCAAGCACCGCACGATGATCGGCTCGGACGTCCGGATCGGCAGTGATACCATGCTTGTTGCTCCGGTCACGGTCGGGGACGGGGCCTACACCGGCGCCGGATCCGTGATCCGGGAGGACGTTCCGCCGGGCGCGCTGGCGGTCCGGGAGGGGCGGCAACGGATCATCGAAGGCTGGGTCTCCCGCCGCCGTCCCGGCAGCCCGGCGGCACGAGCGGCCGCCGCGGCCGGCGTCCCGGCCCCCGGCGGTGCCGGAGATCCCGAACGTCCCGATGAAATGCCACAACCGTCCGCGGCCGAGGCCGCCGTGCCGATCCCAGCTCATCAGGGTGACGTGGCGCACCGGAGTGAGTTGCCGCCTACCGGCAAGGGCGAGGCCGGCATCGCCGGTATTCCCGGCGCGGGGAGCAGAACGTAAAACCGGGAAGCAGAATGTAAAGAGACGTCCGTCCGAACCTTCTGGCCAGCGAGGGGATGCACACCGCCCGGTCTGCCCCGCCCGGGTCGGCGGCCCGGGGTCCGCGGGCGGCAGCCGGCGGGTATCGCCGGAGTCGCGGGCGGCGATCCGGGCACGTGGGTACCGTCCCGCCTGCGCCAACAGGGGCGGGACCGGGTAGGCCCGAGTGTTGAACCGTGCGGCCTCACGGCCGTTCCCCCGAACGGGTCACCCGTCCGGGGGCTGCCCACGCCAGCCCGACCACGCCAGCCCGACCACGCCGTCACGCCCGAGGAGTACGCGGTGGCCTACCAGACCGAGAACCGGCGCAATCTGATGCTCTTCGCGGGACGTTCGCACCCGGGCCTCGCGGCGGAGGTCGCGGCCGCGCTCGACGTCGAGCCCGTCCCCACCAATGCTTACGAGTTTGCCAGCGGCGAGATCTTCGTCCGCTTCTCCGAATCGGTTCGAGGCTGCGACGCCTTCGTGCTCCAGTGCCATTCGGCCCCGGTGAACACCTGGCTGATGGAACAGCTGATCATGGTGGACGCGCTGAAGCGGGCCAGCGCCAAACGGATCACCGTCGTCGCGCCCTTCTACCCCTATGCGCGCCAGGACAAGAAGCACCGTGGCCGGGAGCCGATCTCGGCCCGCCTCGTCGCCGATTTGTTCAAGACCGCCGGCGCGCACCGGCTCATGTCGGTCGACCTGCACACTGCCCAGATTCAGGGCTTCTTCGACGGGCCGGTGGACCATCTCTTCGCGTTGCCGCTGCTCACCAACTACATCGAGTCCAAGCTGGACACGTCCGAGGTGACCGTCGTCGCCCCCGACTCAGGCCGGGTCCGCGTGGCTGAGCGGTGGACCGACCGGCTCGGCTGCCCACTGGCCATCATCCACAAGCGGCGTGACCCGGACGTTCCCAACCAGGTGAAGATGTTCGACGTGGTCGGCGAGGTGCACGGACGGACCTGCGTCATCGTCGACGACATGATCGACACTGCCGGCACGATCACGAAGGCCGCGGAGTCACTCAAGGAGCACGGCGCGGCGGGCGTCATCGCGGCGGCAACCCACGGTGTGCTGTCCGGCCCCGCCGCCGACCGGCTGAAGAACTCGGAGATCAGCGAGGTCGTCCTCACGAACACGCTGCCCCTGCCCAGCGAGGCTCGCATCGACAAGATCACCGAACTGTCCATCGCCCCGCTGCTGGCCGCGGCCATCAAGGCCGTGTTCGAGGACGGGTCGGTGACCGGCCTGTTCGGCGGAGACGCCTGACCGAGGCTCGGATCTCCCACCCCGCCACCGAGACAGGCGCAGGCAGGCGAACGGCCGCGAAGAACGACCTGGGGCGTCCCGGCGGCTGCCCCGCGTCCGTAGACTGCCCTGCCATGGCAGCGCAACAGCCGAAGGTATCTCTCACCGGGATCAAGCCGACGGGCGAGCCGCACCTCGGCAACTACATCGGAGCGATCCGGCCGTCGCTGGAGCTCACCTCGACCTACGAGTCGATCTATTTCGTCGCCGACTATCACGCCCTGACATCCGTGCGTAGTCGCGAGGAGTTGGCGAGCTACACCCGCTCGGTGGCGGCCACGTGGCTCGTGCTCGGACTCGACCCGACGAGCACGATCTTCTACCGCCAGTCCGACGTCCCCGAGATCTTCGAGCTGGCCTGGGTGCTGTCCTGCGTCACCGGCAAGGGTCTGATGAACCGGGCCCACGCCTACAAGGCAGCCCGTGACCGCAACGCCGAGGCCGGCGTCCCCGATCTGGATGCCGGCATCAACATGGGCCTGTTCAACTATCCGATTCTGATGGCCGTCGACATTCTCATCATGAATGCCGACGTGGTCCCCGTCGGTCAGGACCAGTCGCAGCACGTGGAATACGCCGCCGACATCGCCGGCTCCTTCAACCATCTGTTCGGTGACGTGTTCAGCCTGAAGATCCCGGAGGTGGTCCTCCCGGCCGGGAGCTCGGCGAAGGTACTGCCCGGCATCGACGGCCGCAAGATGAGCAAGTCATACCGGAACACCATTCCCCTCTTCGCGCCGGAGAAGCAGCTACGGAAACTCGTCCGTGGGATCGTGGGCGACAGCACCCCGCTGGCGGACCCGAAGGACCCGGACAGTTCCGCGGCCTTCGTCCTGCTCGAGAACTTCGCGGCTCCCGAGGCAATCAAGGAGATGCGCAGCCGTCTGGAGCAGGGTGGCACTGGATGGGGTGAGGTGAAGAACGCCCTGTTCGAGACGCTCAACGACTGGCTGTCACCGCTGCGGGAGCGATACACCGAGCTCATCACCCCGGACAGCGAGCTGGACGACATCCTCGCGGCGGGTGCCGAGCGGGCCCGCGACCGGGCCCGGCCAGTGCTCGCCGGGGTCCGACGCGCGATCGGGATTTCCCCGCTCTGACCTTCCCCGCTCTGGCCTCCCC